>NZ_JBFBBY010000004.1:0-131977 GCF_040682875.1 Amycolatopsis sp. NPDC051071
GCCGCACCGCGGCCGAGTTTCAGCATGCCGGTGACCGGCGGCGGCGAGTGCAGGTCGACATCCTTGGCGATCCGCGCGCCGAGGGCCTTCCTGTACTTGGGGCGAGCGAGGCGGCGCCGGAAAGGGCCAGCCGGGTCACTCGCGGTGGAAGCCCGCGATCATCGCTTCGGTACTCGGCGGGTTGAAGGGTTGCCCGAGGGTGCGCATGAGCGAGTTCACGCTGGGCCGGTACATCCCGGTCTTGCAGTAGCGGGAACCTTCGTAGGCGCCGACGGTGCCGCCGTCGGGGGAGGGCTTGCCGAGCCAGGAGTACCACTTGGCCTTGCGATCTCGCATCTGCGTGGCGGTGAGGGCGGACGCGTTGGGCTCACGGGGTTCGCGGGTCTCGCACGTGCCGTAGTCGTATTCATCGGCCAGTCCGCCGATCGAGTGACCGAGTTCGTGCGCGACGATCTGGCTGGCCTGGACGTTGCCGCCGGACGAGGTCGCGACCTCGCCGCCCGCGCCGCCGTATTTGGTGGTGTTCGCCAGTACGATGACCTGGTCGACGTCCGGAGCGGCCGCGGCGTACTGCTTCGCCTTGGTTTCGTTGACGCACAACAGCCGTTCGATGTTGCCGCACCAGAAGTACGCGCCCATCGCGGTGTTGCGCCGCACGCCCTGGGTCGGGTCGTTGGTGACGCCGGATTGCGGCGAGACGACGTCGACCTGCCAGAGGTTGAACCGCTTGCGGTAGCTCTTGTACGGCTCGACGGCGAACAGCGCCGCGATGCTGGAGCGGACGTGCTGTGAGAACGTGCCCAGCTGTGTGGAGGTGTAGCCGTCACCGACGAAGACGAGATCGAAGGTGCTCGCACTGGGGCCGTTGGTTTCGATGGGGGTCACCGCGGCGGCGTCCGCGACGCGCTGTGGCGCCGCGGTCCGGTCCGACGAGGGACGGCTGACGGTCACTCTGCTGATCGTTCCACCGGGTTCGAAGGCCTCCATCGACGTCGTGAACCCGGGAGCCGCCGACGCGGTCGCGGGAACGAAGGTGGCCAAAAGGGTGCCGGTGAACGCGAACATGAGACATGCGCGTCGCATGCGTACTCCTTGCGGGGAGGGAGGGGAGCACGAAAAACGATCCCGACTTTCGACGGCTTCCGGCACATCCCAAGTAGCCATAAGGTCCGCGTGATGGACGTCGAGTTACGTCATCTGCGGGTGCTGTGCGCGGTCGCCGACGCGGGCAGCATCACGCGTGCGGCGACCGGCGTCGGCAGTACCCAGCCCGCGCTGACCGCTTCACTGCAACGCATCGAGCGCGCGTTCGGCGGAACGCTGTTCCTCCGCGGCCGGGGCGGGGTCGTGCCCACGGCGTTCGGCGAGTGCGTGCTTTCGCGCGCGCGGGTCGTTCTCGCGGCGGCGGATTCGATGCACCGTGACGCGGCGCGGTGGCTGGCGGACGGCTCGGCGCGCCCGGTCACGCTGGGCGGGATCGGCGGCTCGATGGTGGTCGAACTGGCCGATCGGCTCGGTGGCCCGGATCGGGCGCACGCGGTCTCGGTGACCACGGAGTTCTCGCCGCGGCGGCTGCTGGATCTCGTGGCAGGCGGGCAACTCGACGCCGCCGTGGTCGCCGACTATCCCGGCTACATCCTCCCCGCGACACCGGGGGTGGCGATGCGGCCGCTGGCCGTTCAGCCGGTGTTCGTGGCGCTCGCCGCCGATCATCCGGCCGCCGCCGTCACCGAGATCGACCTTGCCGGGCTCGCCGGTGAGCGCTGGGTACTCGGCCCCTCCGACGGTGCCGGCTGGCCGGAGTGTTTCGAGGAAGCCTGTGCGCGGGCGGGATTCCGGCCCCAGGTCGCCCATCGCAGCACGGAACTCCGCCCGCTGCAGCGCCTGATCGCCGACGGCCGGGCGATTTCCCCCTGCCAGGTCACCTTTCCCTCGACACCCGGGATCGCCATCCGGCCGCTCGCGGGGGATCCACTGTGGATGCGGTATCTCATCGCCTGGCGCGTCGACGGCGCTTTCGGCGGGAACAGTGGCGCCTTGCTCGCCGCGGCCGAGGCCGCCTACCGGTCCGACATCGACAGCAGTCACACCTATGGGCGCTGGCTCGCCCGGCGCGGCGGGCCCGTCGGCGCGGAGCGTGCCATCGGGTGACACCTGGTCAGGTAATTCCCCTTGCCGGGCAATGGTCCTAGCCTCGGATCACCTCCTCGACGAAGGGTAAGAAATTGCGTCTGCGCGCCCTGCTGGCCGCTGCTGTCCTGACCATCACCACCGCTCCGGCCGCGCTCGCCGCGCCGGACGTCGCCCACGGCTCCGACGTCCCATCAGGGCAGTTCGGGTTCGTCGCGAAGATCGCGATGACGAAGATCCCCCGCCCGGACGGCTCGGCCTACAGCAGTTACTGCACCGGGGCGCTGATCGCGCCGGGCTGGGTCGTCACCACCGGTCACTGCTTCCACGACGCCCAGCGCAATCGGGTTGCGGGCAAGACGCCGTACCCGACGACGGTGACGCTGGGCCTCGTCGACGAGGCGACCGAATCGGGAGTGGCCCGCAGGGTGACCGAAGTGCTGCAGGCGAAGGGAAACGACGTCGCCCTTCTCCGGCTGGACACCCCGGTGAGCACGGTGGCGCCCATGACGGTGAACCGCGTGGCGCCCACGGTCGGTCAGCAGGTGACGCTGGCGGGATGGGGCAGCCTGACCGGCACGAACCCCACTCCGGCGACGCGGATGCAGCACGGCACCGTCCACGTGGCGACGGTGGCGCCCACGACGGTCGGTGTCCGCGGCGCGACACCGCAGATCACGACGAGTGCCTGCACCTACGATTCGGGCGCGCCGTACTTCGTGCCCGAGGGCAAGGGTGGACAGCTGGTGTCGCTCGAGACCACCGGGCCCGGATGCCCCCACGCCGCGATCGAGACGGCCTCCCGCACGGACGTCACCGCCGACTGGATCGCCACCCAGACGGCGTAGCGGCCGGTTTCGGGCGGTGGCCGGTCGGGTAGCAGGTGATCAGGAGGTAGTCCGATGACGCATACCCGCATGACCGCACCCCCGGCGCCGCCCGACCCGATGCCGCCGGATCCGGGGAGGCCCGAACCCGGCATTCCCGAGCCGGTGCCGGACCCGGGCGTTCCCGAGCCGGTGCCGGATCCCGGTGTACCCGAGCGGGTGCCCGAACCCGGGAGTGCGCCGGGCCCTCAACCTGGGGCCTGAGCCGGAACGGGTCAGAGGGTGAACGCGAGCCAGAGCGCCAGCCAGGCGCACGCGGCAACCGCGACAACGACAGCGCAGACGCGCAGTCCAGTGGTGGCGATCCGGAGCGTCCCGGTGCCGTTCTGTCGGTGATTCCCCATGATGCCGCCCTCCTTCCAAGATCACCTTCCGCTTTTCCGGCGCTCGCCGCAGCGGAGGTGGTCTTTCCGGGTGACCCCATCCGGGTGAGAACGCCGGGTCACAGCCAGCCGTTGTGGGTGGCGAAAACGCCCAGCTGGAACCGGCTGGAGACACCGGTGCGGTCCATCAGGGTTTCGAGATAGCGGAACAGGGTGCGCCTGCTGACCCCGAGTTCGGCGGCGATCTCGTCGTCCTTGCGCCCCGCGGCGAGCAGGATCAGGAGCTCCCGTTCGATCTGCCGGATCGGCTCCCCGGATGTCCGTCCGTGCTGATCGAGCGGGAGTGCGGCGGCCCACGAGGTTTCGAACAACCCCTCCAAGGCGGAGAACAGGGCGCAGGGCCGCACGATGACGATGGACTGGTTGCGATCGGCCTCGCGGATGGTCAGCGCGATCGTGGCCGCCCGGTCGTCGAAGAGCGTCAGTTTCACCGGGAGTTCCGGTAACAGCCGTGCCTGCTCACCGGCCCGCAGGCACGGCAGGATGTTCCCGGCGAAATAGCCGGGATCGCCAAGCGACGCTCCACTGTAGACACATCGATAGCGGATCCCACGCCGCAACTGGTCTTCCTCCAGGAGATTCCGGCGCCCGCCGCTGAAGTACGGCGGGGAATCGAGACGGCGCACCTGAGACCGGACCATGCCGGCGAGGTGCTGGAGCCGGGGGATGATGGCCTCGCCGGTGACCACTTCCAGCAGATCCTGGGCGAGTGGTATCCCCGAATGCGCGCGCCGGAAGCTTCGGTAAGCGGCTTGGACCGCGATCCGCGCCTCGTGCAATTCGGCCTGACGGCGCGTGCTCAGCGCGGCCAGTGCCTCGCCCGGATTCGCGGGGAGGTACTCGGTGCCCGGCCCCGAAGACACCGCGAGCCCGGCATCGGCCAGTTCTTTGAGTGCCAAGTGGACGGACTTCGCGTCGCCCTCCCGGCAAAGCAGTTCATCGGAGGTTACTGGCGCGCTTTCGAGCATCCGGCGGTAGATCCCGGCGGCGGTCTTGCCGAGCCCCAGCCTGATCAGCTGCTCGCCGAGGCCGTCCGGCGTGGCGTTTTCGGGCTGGTTCACCGGTGCTGGATGTCCGAGGCGTCGCGGTTCGACGCGACGCCAGCCGCGCACAGCAGGGCGGTGGGTAGACCTCGGATGCGCATGGGTGCCTTCCACAGCAAGGAACTACGGGGAGGGTGATGCTAGGCAGGCGGACGCGGCGGTCGATAGCGACTAAAGACGGGAGTCCGTGAAGGCCATGGCCGAAGGTGGCGATCATGCCTGCGACGCATTTCGCCGCAGTGTCCAAAGTAGATGCTCTGTCGAGGACGTGACGCACGGCGAACCCGCCTAGACACCAGTCGCAAAATTACTGAAACATGTCGACTTCTTCCTCGCGGCGGGACTTTCCGTCGCAGGGCTCTCCCTCGCTTCGGCGGCCTGACGGAATCGGCGGCTTCGCTCGCGCGCCGTCTCGCCGGGCGGGCGGTTTGACAAAGCGGAACGGTGCTCCGTATGTTTGTGGAACAGCGCTCCGCTTAGCGAGCGATCCACGGAAGGACACGTCATGAGTACTGCGCCCACACCGGTTCTGTCGGTCAGCCCGGTAGTGCTGCCCACGCCGGACCGCGCGGTGGATCTGCGGGTGCGGGTTTCCGCGCCGCTCGCCGGAAGCGAGCTGCCGATCATCCTGCTGTCCCACGGCCAGGGCCCTTCGAACCATCTCTCGTCGCTGAACGGCTATGCCCCGCTCGTGGACTTCTGGGCGGCGAACGGGTTCGCCGTCATCCAGCCCACCCACTTGAGTTCGAGCACGCTGAACCTGGATTCGGACGACCCCGAAGCGCCGCTGTACTACCGGTCCCGCGCCGAGGACATGACCCGTGTACTCGACCGTCTCGACGAGATCGAGGCCGCCGTCCCGGGGCTTCGGGGACGGCTGGATCGGAGCAAGGTCGCCGTGGCGGGACATTCGATGGGTGGGCACACCGCGAGTCTTCTGCTGGGCGCCCGGTACACCGATCCGCACGACGGAACGGAAGTGAACCTGGCCGAATCCCGCGTTTCCGCCGGCGTGCTGCTCGCCGCGCCCGGCCGGGGCGGTGACGCCGTCACCGGATTCGTGGCCGAGAACTATCCCATCTTCCTGAGCACGGATTTCTCGGCGATGACGACGCCGGCGCTCGTGGTCGCCGGGGACAAGGACACCTCGACCCACCTCACGGTTCGCGGTCCGGAGTGGCACACCGATCCGTACTTTCTTTCGCCAGGGCGCAAAACCTTGCTCACCCTGTTCGACGCGGAGCACGGTCTCGGCGGGATCTCCGGCTACGACGTCGCCGAAACCACGGACGAGAACCCGGCCAGGGTGGCGGCGGTCCAGCGGCTCACGGCGGCCTACCTCCGGAGCGAGTTCTACCCCGGGGATCCCGCCTGGAAGGAGGCCTGTGACGCGCTGACGGCCCCGTCCGATCCGCTCGGACGGGTCGAAGCCAAGTAAGTTGGGGCCCGACGTGTTCATGAAGGAATTGGGACAGTCAACGTCCCAAATCCTTCATGAACGCGGGACGGTGCCGCGCTGGCCCGGCCCTGTCAGGCCACCGGGATCTCCGCCCACACCGTTTTGAACCCGCCACCGGTGTCGACACCCCATTCGCTGCTGATCGCTTCGACCAGCGCCAAGCCTCGGCCGTTTGGGCTGGTGGGGTCCTGTTTCGCGACGCGGTGCGGCCTCAGTTGCGGGCGGTGGTCGTCGACTTCGACGCGGACCACCGCCCGGCCGCACGGCACGGATACGCGCAGTCCGGTGACGCCGTCCGCGTGTTCGTGCGCGTTGGTGACGAGTTCGGTCGTCAGCAGTTCGGTGTCGGCCACCGTGTCGAGCCCGACACCGAAGAGCCGGTCGCGGAGCCAGGCCCGCACCTTCCCCAGCGGTGGGGCGCTGCCGCTGGGGAGATCGTAGACGTCGCGTGCTCCGGCAGTACCCATGCGTGTCTCCTTCGCGGGTTTCCCAGCTGGGCCAAGAGCATGGGCGCATTTACGGGGTACCCAGGGAGGACGGCACTCACACCTTCGGTGTGCGTCAGGAAAGGGCCTTGACCGCGACCGCCGTGGCTTGCGCGAGAAGCTTGTTGTCGATCTTGGCGTCCTTGTCCTTCCGGTCGGTAAGGACCGAGAGGACGATCGGCGCGCGATCCGGCGGCCAGATGACGGCGATGTCGTTGCGTGTCCCGTAGCCGGCGGTGCCCGTCTTGTCGGCGACGGGCCAGCCAGGGACCCCGGCGCGGATCGTCTCGTCGCCGGTGGTGTTGGCACGCATGATGTCGACGAGGATCTTGCGCTTGTCCTCGGGAAGGGCGTCGCCGAGTGCGAAGGCACGCAGGTCGACGGTCAGGGTGCGTGCCGTGCTGGTGTCCCGGAGGTCGCCCGGGGCGGTGTCGTTGAGTGCGGGTTCGATCCGATCGACGTGGGTCGTGGTGTCGCCGATCGCGCGCAATGCCGAGGCGAGGCCCGCGGGGCCGCCGAGTTCGCGGAAGAGCAGATTGCCGCCGGTGTTGTCGCTGTAGCGAAGGGTGGCGTCGATGACCGCCCGCAGCGGCATGCCGGTCGCGACGTGCTTCTCCGTCACCGGCGAGTCGGCGACCAGATCCTTCGGGGTGTAGGTCACCGTCCGGTCCAGATCGCCGATGGCGGTCTGCTTCAGGACGGCGCCGGCGCTGAAGGCCTTGTGCGTCGAGGCGTAGGCGAAGCGCTCGTCGGCGCGGAAGGCGACTTCGCGGCCGGTCGCGGTGTCGACCGCGTACACCCCGAGCCGCGCGCTGAAGCTCTGCTCGAGTTTTTCGAAGTCGGCACGCCCGGCCGTCGAGACCGGTGCGACCGCGGCGGCGGAGGAGGTGGGCGGCTGAGCGGGGGCGGGGGTGGAACAAGCGGCGAGTGACACGACCGAAAGCGCCAGCAAGGCCGCTCGGACGGTCCACCGGCGAGAAGTGACGGACACAGGAGTTCCTTTCAAGATCGTTTGATGTCCGTAGTCTGGCCAGTGTCGGCCATGCTGTCCAAGACAGTAATAACCGATTCCATGCGGATCCGGCATAGTATGTGGTCGTGGACTTGATCGGCAGCTGCCGGGCGTTCGTGAGCGTGAGTGAGGCCGGGACCTTCACCGCGGGAGCCGCGATCGCCCGCATTCCCCAGCCCGTGGCGAGCCGACGCATCGCCGCACTGGAACGGCATTTCGGCGAGCGGTTGTTCGACCGCACCACCCGCCGCGCGCGGCTCACTCCTTTCGGCCGGGACATGCTGCCGTCGGCGAAGCGACTGGTGACGTTGGCCGACGCCATGGAGCACGACGCGCGGCGCGCCAAGCTGCGGCCGCTGCGGCTCGCGGTGCCGGAGACCTGCACGACCCGTGAACTCGCCGAACTCGACGCGGCGGCAAGGGCACTCGACGTCTTCCTGGAATTCCGGCAGGCGCCGCCCCGGGAACGAGCCGAACTCGTTCGCACCCAAGAGGTTCGCGCGGCCCTCACGGCCGTCCCCTCGGAAGAGGGCGCGTGGAAGGTCACGCTGGGCCTGGCGAGTGGCGGACGGCAGCGGGCGGGTGCCATCCACCTGGAAACACTGCGGGTGGGCCGGTCCGGCCGTCCGCCTCGCCGGGTCTGGATCCAGCCGGAGGACGACGTCCCGCATCTGCGCGATCGGCTGTTCCGCGTCCGGGATTCGGTGGGATTGCGGCCCGCGCAGGTCGCCGTCGCCGACTCGCTTACCGCCGCCGCGGCGGCCGTGTTCGGTTCGGCCGACCTGCTGCTGTGCTCGGCGGCCCAGGCCACGGAACTCGGCCTGGAATGGCGGCCCGTCGGTGAAATCCAGCTCGCCCGCGGCTTCGACATCACCGCGGGACTGGGCGAGGACGCACAGCGGCTCCGCGCCCGCTTGTGGCCCGACATCGCCCGCTGTCTCGGCGCTGAGGAGGGTTCATGAACACCGAAACACTGCTTTTGCGGCTGCGAGAGGAACTGGACGACGGCGGCTTGCAGGGCTCGTTCCTGGTGCGGGATCTGAGGACAGGCTACGAGATCGGCATCGACCCCGACCATGAGTTCCCGAGCGCCTCACTGGTGAAGATCCCGCTCGCGGCGGCGACCCTGGAGCGGATCCGCCGTGGCGAACTGGACGGCGCGACACCGATCGACGTCCAGCCGGGGCGGGCGACCGCGCCGGGGCCCACCGGGCTGACCCGGTTCCGGCATCCGGCCACGGTGGCGGTCGACGACCTGCTCTACCTCACCATGGCGATCAGCGACGAAAGCGCGGCCGACACGCTCTTCGCGCTCACGTCGCCCGCCGAGGTCACCAGGATGCTGCGTGAATGGGGTGTTCTCGGGATCACCGCACGGCATCCGGCCGGAGACCTCAGTGACACGCCGGCGGAACGCTTCCCGCCGACGGACGTCCACCTCGCGCACGCGCTCGCGATCAACGCGGGTACCGCCGGACAAGGACATCCGGTTCCCCAGCTGGACATCACCCGCGCGAGTGCCGGCTCGGCCCGCGCCTTCACCGGCCTGCTCGAAGCGCTGTGGAAACCGTCCACAATAGACGCTTCCGTGGCCGCACGGGTGCGGGAACTCATGGGGCTCAACCTGTTGCGCCAACGGCTGAGCCCCGACTTCGTCTCCGATGCCACGAAATGGTCGTCGAAGACGGGCACGGTGCTGAACATGCGGCACGAAGTCGGTGTCGTGGAGCATGCCGACGGCGGGGTTTTCGCGGTCGCCGCGCTGACCGAATCCCGGGTGTCCGCGGCGATCCAGCCGGAGGCCGAGGTGCTGATGGCCCGCGTGGCGCGGACACTGCGCGATCACTTGCGCGTGGCATGACGGGCCTGCCGAACCGCCGTTCCGCCGAAGGGCTGCGAACTCGGCTCTAGAGTTCCGGAGCGCATCGCAGGATCGGTTCGATCAGCCCTGGGAAGCGGTCGCTCAGGTCATCGGCACGCGGCCGGATCCGCCGGTGCCTGCCGTCGACGGTCATGCTGACCAGTCCGGCCTCGCGCATGATCCGGTAGCGGGTGTTGCGCCGGAGTGTCACCGTCGCGCCCGGCGGGTGTCATAAGGGGTCCCCATGGGACGATTTTCGTCTTATGGGGACCCCTTATGACACGCTGTCGGCGGCCTAGGGCTCACTGATCGTCCGATCGCCGGCACGATGATCTTGCCGAACTCGCCGTCGGAGCGGTTTGGCGTATTCGGGGACGGCCTGCTGGACCTCCTCCAGTATCCGCCGCGCGATCGGAACGCGTGCGGCCGGAACCAGCGGGCGACCTCGGCGGCAGGGACTTCACTCGAACGCGAGTGCGACGGTTGCCCACTTCCGTCCCGATGAGGTCCTGTCTCGGGGTTATCAAAGACGACTCGGGAAATTGTCACTTGAGTACGCGAATCGCGGTGCGGCGTGACAAAGCCGATCACGGTCGTTGATCGAACCGGGTGAACCCGGTTAACCTCGGCCGCCGGAAACGCGGTTCCCCGTTTTCCGGAAGGAGTTCGCGGAAATGATCCAGCGGACGACGTCGGCGGTTCCGACGCTGACCATGGTCGCGCTCGGGGCGTTCGTCACCACTCTCGACAACACGATCGTCGCGGCGGGCGCGCCCTCGGTCGCGCGTGACCTGGCCCTCGACCTGCCCGCGCTGCAGTGGGTGAGCATCGGGTACATGCTCTCGTTCGCCGGGCTGCTGCCGGTGGCGGGCACGCTGGTGGACCGCTGGGGACAGGCCGCGACGCTGCGGGCCGGGCTGCTCGTATTCGGCGTCGGCGCGGCCGCCGGAGGACTGGCCACGTCGGCGTGGCTCGTCATCTCCGCACGGGTGCTGCAGGGTGCCGCGGCGGCGTTCCTGGTACCCGCGTTGCTGAGCCTGCTGCGAACCAACCTCGACACGCGAAGACGGGCCATCGGCGCGACCGTCTGGACGGCCTGCCTCGCGGTCGCGCTGGCGCTCGGCCCGACACTGGGCGGAGTGCTGAGCGAGTACTTGGGCTGGGGCTGGATCTTCTTCGTCAACCTGCCGTTCGTGGCGGCGATGCTGGTCCTGCGACCGAAGGTCGCCACGGCGGGACGTGACCCGACGGCGGGGCGACCGGCCGTACTCTCGATGCTGGTGGTGACCGCCGGAATGGTCCTCGTCACCGCCGCCGTGGTCGAACTGGGTGAGGGTGGCGTGCTCGTACCAGCGATGCTCGGTGCGGCGGGCACGGCTTGCGGTCTCTGGTTTGTTTTCCGGGAAAGACACGCGCGCGAGCGGCTGGTGCCCGCTGAACTGACCGGACAGCGGGTCTTCACCGGCGCGCTCACCGTGCAGTTGCTGTGGGGACTGGGGGTCTCGGGCGTCTTCTTCTTCACCCCGCTGCTGCATCAGGAATCCCTCGGACTCGGCCCGGTGGCGGCCGGGTTGCCGCTGGTCGTGGTGGCGGTCGCGGTCGTCGCCGCGACCCCGCTGGTGCCCTTGGCCGTCCCGCGCTTCGGTCCACATCGGACGGTCGCGGCCGGGCTGGCCACGGTGGCCGTGGGACTTCTGGCGGTCGCGATGGTCAACCATCTCCCCGAAGTGCTCCCGAGGATTCCCGGGCTGGTGCTCATCGGCGCCGGGTCCGCACTGACGACACCGCTGACCTCGTACGCGCTGGAAATCGTGGCCGAGCGGCACGCGGGTACCGCGTCCGGTCTGCTGACCGCGTCCCGCGAACTGTCGAGTGCCCTGGGTGTCGCGCTGATCGGGACGGTGCTGGCGGTGGTGCGCTCCACCAGGATCGGCGAAGGCGCCGCATCCGCTTTGGCCGCAGGGTACACGGCCGGTCTGCTGACCGCGGCCGCGCTGGAACTCCTCGGCGCGTTCCTCGCGTTCCGGTTGCTGAGGGCTCGGCCGGGCGAAAGTCCGTCCCGGGGTGACAAGGCCGGTGACCCGTTTCTCTCTTCCCGGTGAGCATGTCCGCATCGGCGTCAGCGTTTCGTACTGCTTTCATTGACACTCTTCCCGGCTGATCCATACAGTTCGCCGCAGATAAGAACGACCATCCGGAATTGAATCCGATTGTGGCAACGGTGCCATTCCGGTCGAATTCACCTGCTCCCGCTCACGTCATCAACGAGGGGCTATGGAAACCATTTCCGAAACGGTCGTCACCACCTCCGGGCCGGGTGCCGCGAGCGACAGTGAGTCGTTCGCGACCCTGCTGGAGTACTGGGCCTGGCGGCTCGGCGACGAGACCGCCGTGACCTACCTCGATCACCGCACCGGCCAGGACGGCCGAGCGGTCACGCTCTCCTGGCGCGAACTCGACGACCGGGTCGGTGCCCTCGCCTCGCGGCTGGCCGAGTTCGCCGCCCCCGGCGAGCGGGCCGCCATCCTGGCCCCGCAGTCCGCCGACTACGTCGTCGCCTTCCTCGGCGCGATCCGGGCCGGGCTGGTCGCCGTCCCGCTGTTCGCCCCGGACCTCCCCGGACACGCGGGTAGGCTGGCCGCGGTACTCGCCGACTGCGCGCCGCGAGTCGTGCTCACGACCGGCGGCGGTCTCGACGGCGTCACCGCGTTCCTCGCCACGACGGAGATCGAGCGCCCGGCCGTGCTCGCCGTCGACACCCCTTCTCCGGTCGCGGCCGGTGTGCGTTCCTGGCCGCGACCGGAACCAGACGCGCTGGCATACCTGCAGTACACGTCCGGTTCGACGCGAACCCCGGCAGGCGTGATGCTGACCCACCGCAACGCGCTGACCAACGCCCGCCAGGCCTGCGACTCCTACGGCGTCGAAACCGGGACGACGTCCACGGTCAGCTGGCTGCCGCTCTTCCACGACATGGGCCTGATCCTCGGCATCGGCGCGCCGATGGCCGCCGGGGCGGCCTCGGTGCTGATGGACCCGATCGCGTTCCTCGAACGTCCGTCGCGCTGGCTGCGCGCGCTTTCGGCCAGTCCCGGCGCGATCAGCGCGGCACCCAATTTCGCTTACGCCTACAGCGCTTCCCGGGTGACGGACGACGAGAAGTGCTACCTCGAACTGAGCCGGGTCGTCTCGCTGATCAACGGCAGCGAGCCGGTGCTGCCCGAGACCATCGCGAAGTTCCACGACGCCTTCGCCGAATGCGGGCTGCGCCCCGAGGTGCACCGGTCATCCTATGGACTCGCGGAGGCCACCGTGCTCGTCTCCGTCACCGACGCGGGCAGACCGCCGAGGCAGGTCATCTTCGACCGTGACCGGCTCGCCGCCGGGGTCGCCGTCCCCGCCGCGCCGGGAGCGGTGGCGACCACGCTCGTCTCGTGCGGACGTCCGGCCGGACAGCGAGTCCGCATCACGCATCCGGTCACCGGCGCGCTCGCCGAACCCGGCACCGTCGGCGAGATCCGGGTCAGCGGCCCGAATATCGGCGTGGGTTACTGGGGACGGCCGAGCGCGTCCACCGCTGTCTTCGGGTTGCCGCCGATCGATCCGGAATCCGGTGAAGGCTGGCTGGCGACCGGGGACCTCGGCGTGCTTTACGCCGGTGAGCTGTTCATGACCGGCAGGCTGAAGGACCTCGTCATCGTCGACGGCCGCAACCACTACCCGCAGGACATCGAACAAACCGTCGAGGAGCATCCCGCGGTCCGGCCGCATTCGGCGGCGGCCTTCGCGGTCGGCCACGAAGACGGTGAGGCCGCGGTCGTGGTGCTGGAACAGGCCAAGGGCGTCGACACCGACGTCACGACGGTGACCGCCGAGCTGCGGGTCGCGGTGTCGGCCGCGCACGGCCTGCGCCTGCACGACGTCGTCTTCCTCGCGCCGGGTGAAGTGCCGCGCACGTCCAGCGGCAAGATCAGCAGGGCGCTGTGCCGGAAGTCCTATGCGGACGGTGCGCTGACCATGCGGCGGCTCGGGTGAACGCCGAGATCCGCGCCTGGCTGATCGCGCGGGTGGCGGAGCGGACCGGGGTGCCCGCGGACCACGTGGATCACGACCGCCCGCTGCACGAAAGCGGGCTGTCGTCACGGGAGTCGATGGCACTCGCCGCGGATCTGGGCCGGTACCTCGGCCGCCCGCTGCCGCCGACCCTGGTGTGGCAGTACCCGACGATCGCCGCACTCGCCGACCGATTGTCCACAGTGGAGCGTGACACGGTCGCGAATGCGGAAGCCCGTGAGGAGGAACCGATCGCGATCGTCGGCGTCGGCTGCCGCTTGCCGGGTGGCGTCGAGTCCCCGGCGCGATTCTGGCGGCTCCTCGACGACGGCCGCGACGGCATCCGCGACGTCCCGGAAGACCGCTGGGAGTCCTTCGCCGCCGGTCACGACCTCGACTGGCTGCCCGGACGCGGCGGATTCCTCGACGACGTCGCCGGATTCGACGCCAAGTTCTTCGGCATCGTGCCGGGGGAGGCCGAGGCGATGGACCCCCAGCAGCGGATGCTGCTCGAAGTCACCTGGGCGGCGCTCGAACACGCCGGTCTGCCGCCGTCTTCCCTGCGGGGCAGCCGGACCGGGGTCTTCGTCGGCCTCTCGGCAGGCGAGTACGGCCACCTGACGATGACCGACCCCGCCGCCGTCGACGTCTGGTCCGCCACCGGAGCCGCCACGAGTATCGCCGCCAACCGGCTCTCGTACCTCTTCGACCTGCGCGGGCCCAGCCTCACCCTCGACACGGCCTGTTCGTCGTCGCTGGTGGCGGTGCATCAAGCGATACAGAGCCTGCGCCACGGCGAATGCGAGACCGCGCTGGCCGCCGGGGCCAACCTGCTGCTGTCGCCCGCCGTCACCGCCACCTTCCAGCGCGCGGGTGTGCTCGCCGCGGACGGCCGGTGCAAGCCGTTCGACGCCGACGCCGACGGGATCGCCCGAGGCGAGGGGTGCGGCGTGGTCGTCCTCAAACCGCTGAAGGCCGCACGCCGCGCCGGAGACCGGGTGCTCGCGGTGATCCGGGGCAGCGCGGTGAACTCCGACGGCCGGTCCAACGGTCTCATGGCACCCAGCCCGGACGCGCAGGCCGCGTTGCTGCGTGACGCCTACGCGGCGGCGGGGATCGATCCGTCCTCCGTGGACTACGTGGAGGCACACGGGACCGGCACCGCGCTCGGCGACCCGATCGAGGCAGGCGCGCTCGGTGAGGTGCTCGGCGTGGGGCGTGAACCCGGCCGTCCGCTGCTGATCGGTTCGGTGAAGAGCAATCTGGGACATCTCGAAGGGGCGGCCGGGATCGCCGGCCTGATCAAGGTCGTACTGGCGATGACGCACCGGCGGCTCCCGCCGAGCCTGCACTACCGCGAACCCAGCCCGCACATCGACTTCCCCGGTCTCGGTCTGCGTGTGGTCGCCACGGGAACGGACTGGCCGCGCTACTCCGGCGTCGCACGCGCCGGGGTCTCCGCGTTCGGTTTCGGCGGCACCAACGCCCATGTCGTACTCGAAGAGTGGCCTGCCACCTCCTTCCCCGCCCGGGGAAAGGAAGCCGAAGGCCCCCAGGTGCTCGCCTTGTCGGCCCGGTCGGCCGAGGTGCTTCGGGCACGGGCCGTGGATCTGGCCGACTGGCTCGACGACCCTGCCCACCGCGCGGTGCCGCTGGACACCGTCGCCGCGACGCTGGCGCACGGGCGTGATCACCTGCCGGTCCGTGGCGTGGTGGTCGCCGAGGGGCGGGACCGGGCCGCCACCGCGTTGCGAGACCTGGCCATCACCGGCGAGGCCGGTCCCGCACCCGAAGTCGTGTTCGTCTTCTCCGGTTACGGTTCCCAGTGGCCCGGAATGGGCCGACTGTTGCTGCGCACCGAATCCGCGTTCCGCGCGGAGGTCGAGGCGCTGGACCCGGTCTTCCGCGCCGAAGCCGGATTCTCCCTGCGCGAGGTGTTCTCCGGCGAGCGTGACCTGCCGGACCTCGGCGCGACGCAGCTCGCGTTGTTCGGTATGCAACTCGCCCTCGCCGGCTTGTGGCGGGCGCACGGCGTCGTCCCGGCGGCGGTGCTCGGGCATTCGATGGGCGAGGTCGCGGCGGCCGTCGTCGCGGGGGCGCTGGACGTCGCCGCCGGGCTGCGCGTGATGGCTACGCGGGCCCGGCTGCTCGCGGAGGTCGACGCGACCGGCGACGGCGCGATGGCCGTGGTCGAGCTGTCCCCGGCGGAATTGGCGGACCTGGAAGCGGAATTCCCCGGGATCACCGTCGCGGTCTACGCGTCGCCGGTCCAGTGCACGGTCAGCGGCGACGCGGACCAGGTCGAGGCACTCGTCTCGCATGTCGAAAGCCTTGGCAGGCTGGCGCGACGGCTGCCGGTCGGCGGGGCCGGGCATTCGGAAGCCGTCGACGCCGTACTCGACAGGCTCCGTGCCGACCTCGACGGCCTTTCCCCGGAACCGGCGCAGATCCCTTGCTACAGCAGCGTTCTCGAAGATCAGGAGTGGACACCGGTATTCGACGTCGAGTACTGGGCGGCGAACCTGCGCCGTCCGGTGCGGTTCAGCCAAGCCCTGGCGGCGGCGACCGCCGACGGATACGGCGTATTCGTCGAGATCGCACCCCATCCGGTGGCGCTGGCCGCGATCGAGCAGACCACCCGTGCACTCGCGCTGCCGTCGGCGAGCCGCAAAATCGACGAGCGGACCGCGTTCCTGACCAGCCTCGCCCGGTTGCACACCCTCGGGCTGCCCGGGCTGCTCGACACGCGTGGCCCTCGTCCGGTCCCGGTCGAACTGCCGGCCCCGCGCTGGCGGCACGAACGGTTCTGGCCGCGTCGCCAGGCACCGCGGCCGTCCGGCATACATCCGTTGCTGGGCGTGCACATCGAACAGCCGACCGGCGGAGGTCATCTCTGGCGGGCCGACGTCGGCACCGCGGGCCTGCCGTGGCTCGCCGACCACGCCGCGATGGGGGTCCCGCTGTTTCCCGCCGCCGGTTTCCTGGAACAGACGCTCGCCGCGGCCAAAACGGTTTCGCGGCCCGGCGGGCAACTGCGCGTCGGCGGTCTCGAACTGCACCGGGTGCTCCCGCTCGCCGCGCATACCGAGGTGACCACCAGCCTGACCACCGGCTCCGGCCAAGTGGACGTCTACGCCCGGTCCGCGCAGGACGGCTGGATCCGGCACGCCACCGCCCGCGTCCGCGACGGGGGCACCACGCTCGTCCCGTTCGGAGTCGTCGCCGAGGACGCCCGGCCGGTCGATCTTTACCAGCTGCTGGCGGGGATGGGGCAGGCCTACGGCCCGGCTTTCCGTGCGCTGCGCGAAGTACGGGCCGCACCCGGCCGCGCGTCGGCGTCGATCACGCAGCCTGCCGACCATCCGGCGTATGTCCTGCACCCGGTGCTCGCCGACGCCTGCCTGCACGCGCTGGCCGCGGCCACCGGGGACGCACTCGGCGAGGCGGACGGCGCCTACCTGCCGCTGACCCTCGGCGAGGTCGTGGTGGCAGGCGATCCCCGTCGCGGTGCCCGGGTCGACGCCGTCCTGGACTCGCTCGACCCGGCCGGTGACGGCCTGGTCGGCAGCGTCCAGCTGGTCGACGCCGACGACGCCGTCCTGGTGGAGTTCCGCGATGTCTACTGCCGCCGGTTCCAGCGTTCGGCCCTGCCGGTCCCGATGGCGGATCTGCTGTTCGAAACCGTGTGGCGGCAGACCGAACTGCCAACGGCGGAACCTCGGGCCCGGAGCTGGATCGTGCTGCATGACGGCGAGCACCAGTGGCTGACGGCGTTACGTGACCGGCTCACCGAAACTGGGGACGAGCTGGCGACGGCGCCGCTCGGCGACCGCGCGGCGCTGGCGAGTCTGCTGCGATCCCGTGACGTGACGGGTGTGCTCGTGTGTGCCACCACAGCCGGCGAACCTGATCCGACGCGGGCAGGACGGACGCTCGTCACGCTCTCCGGTGTCGTCGCCGAACTGGCGTCGGCTCCGCGGTTGTGGCTGGTCAGCGCGGGTGCGTCGGCCGTCGAACCCGGCGAAAGCGGTGACCCCGACCAGGCGTGGTCGCGGGGGCTGATCCGCGTACTCGCCTTCGAACATCCCGAACTGCGTGCGAGCCAGGTCGACTTCGACGCCGGACCGGATCCGGCCCGGCTGTGGGTCGCGCAACTGGTGGCGGAGATCCGCGCGGACGCGCCCGACGACGAGATCGCCTGGCGTGAAGGCATCCGGTACACGCAGCGGCTTGCCCGGCCGAAACTCGGCGAACCCAGCCGCGAAACCGTTGTGCGCGAAGGCGCTTACGTGATCACCGGTGGACTTGGCGGTCTCGGGCTGGTCGCGGCGGACTGGCTGGCCGGACGCGGCGCGACCCGGCTGGTGCTTTCCGGACGCCGTGGTGCGGGCCCGGACACCGAACCGGCGCTGGCGGCCCTGCGTGAGCTCGGCGCCGACGTCCGCGTGGTGGCGGGTGACATCGCCGAGCCAGGAACGGCCGAGGCACTGGTGTCGGCGGCCATCGAGGGCGGGATGCCGTTGCGTGGCGTGCTGCACGCTGCCGGTGCGCTGTCCGATGGGGCCGCCGTCACTGTCGATGCCGACGCTGTCGACGCCGTCTGGCGGGCAAAAGCCTTGGGCGCGTGGCGGTTGCACGAGGCGACGGCCGGACACGACCTCGACTGGTGGCTGGCGTATTCCTCGGCCGCCGCGCTGTTCGGCTCGCCCGGCCAGGCCGCCTACGCCACCGCGAACGCGTGGGTGGACGCGCTCGTCGAGTGGCGCCGGGCCCGCGGGCTGCCCGCGGCCACCGTCGGCTGGGGTTCCTGGGGCGAGGCCGGAGCGGCTGTCGGCAGCCGGAACCCGGTGCTCGAACCGCTCGGCACCGAGGAGGCGCTGACGGCTCTGCAGGCCGTGCTTTCGCGTGACCGCGTGGCGACGGGGATCGCCCGTGTCGACGCCGGAACCGTGCTGGCTCTGTTCCCCCGTCTCGCGGAACGGCCGTTCTTCGAAGTGCTGGTACCGCACGAGGAAACGAGCGCCGATACGTCCACATGGGACGGATTGGACGCCTTGCGTGCGGTCCTGCCGGGTGCCGCTCGCGAGATGCTGGCCGACTACCTCGCCGGTCTCGTCGCGGGGATGATCGGTCTCGCCGCGGACGAGGTCGACCGGCGGCTACCGCTGACGCGGCTCGGCCTGGACTCGCTGAGCGCGATGCGGGCCCGCGGCGTCGTGGAACGTGATTTCGGCTTGTCCCTGCCGGTTCCGCTGCTGCTGCGTGGCGCCAGCCTCGCCGAACTCGCCGACCACCTCGCCGAGCAAGCCGGTTTCGGCGGGGAGGCCTCGCGGGCCGTCGCGCCGAGTGTCGTGATCGGGCCGCGCGATCCGGCCGAACGCTGGGTCGCCCGGCATTGGCAGGCGAAACTGGGCGGATCGGAGCCCGGCGTGCACGACGACTTCTTCGCCACGGGAGGTGACACCGACGGCGCGGAGCGGCTGCGGTCGGCGTTCGCCGGTCAGCTCGGCGCCGTCCCGGACGTCGAGCTGCTCTTCGCCACACCGACGATCGCCGCGATGGCCGATCTGCTGCGCGACGGGATCGAGGGCCGCGGGAGCTGCCCTGTCCGGCCACTGCGTGAGGGCGGCACCGATCCGGTGTTCCTGTTCCACCCGGCGGGCGGCCCGACGAGTGTCTACGACGGCCTCGTCCGCCTGCTGCCCGACGGCAGGCCGGTCTACGGACTCGAACGGATCGACGAAGAGGACACCGTCGAGGGCAAGGCCGACTGCTATCTCGAGCTGATCCGGGAGATCCAGCCACGAGGGCCGTACCGGCTGGGTGGCTGGTCGTTCGGCGGCTGCCTCGCCTACGAGACGGCCCGGCGGCTGACCGCGGCGGGGGAGCGCGTCGACCTGGTGTTCCTGATCGACAGCATCCTGCCGCTGCCCACGGACGGAAAGCCGGTGGGGGAGATCCTGCTGGACCGGTTCGACCGGTTCACCGAGCACGTCGAGCAGACCTACGGTGTCCCGCTGGACATCCCTCGCGACGAACTCGTCCTGCTCGGCGAAGACGAGCAGATCCGGCTGGTGATCGGCAAACTCGCCGCACAGGTACCCGGGATGGGCCAAGGAGTGCTGCGGCACCAATACGAGTCCTATGTGGACGCCCGGGTCGCCGAACGCTACACGCCGGAACCGTACGCCGGGCCGGTGCTGCTGATGCGCGCGCAGGAGCCGCATCCGCTGACCACCACCCTCGACCCGCGGTACCTGCGCACCGACGACACCCTCGGCTGGGACGCCTTCTGCACCGACCTCGAAGTCGTGCGGGTCCCTGGCGACCATCTGTCGATGATCGACCCGCCGCAGGTCGAGGTGGTCGCCGCGGCGCTCGCGGACCGGCTCGCGGCACGCGGGGAAAGGGTGACGCCATGACCCTCGAAGGCGTCCCGTTCGCCCCGACGACGGCGTTCCGGATCGCCGATCTGGCCGCCCGTCAGGACGAAGCCGTCCGGATCGCCGAGAAACGGGCCGTCGACCGGCAGCACGCCAAGGGCAAGCTGACCGCACGCGAACGCGTCGACCTGTTGCTGGATCCGGGTTCCTTCGTCGAGCTCGACCAGTTCGCGCGGCACCGGTGTGCCGAGTTCGGGATGGACGCCAACCGGCCCTACGGCGACGGCGTGGTGACCGGGCACGGCACCGTGGACGGCAGGCAGATCTGTGTGTTCTCCCAGGACTTCACCGTGTTCGGCGGCAGCATGGGCGAGGTCTTCGGCGAGAAGGTCCTCAAGGTGATGGACCTGGCGATGACACTGGGCTGCCCGGTGGTCGGGATCAACGACTCCGGCGGCGCCCGGATCCAGGAAGGCGTCGTCTCGCTGGCGTACTACGCCGAACTCGGCAGGCGCAACGCGCTGGCCTCCGGCGTCATCCCGCAACTCTCGCTGATCATGGGGCCGTGCGCGGGCGGCGCGGTCTACTCGCCGGCGATCACCGACTTCACCGTGATGGTCGACGAAACCGCGCAGATGTTCGTCACCGGGCCGGATGTCGTGCACGCGGTCAGCGGCGAGCGGGTCACCGCCCAGCAACTCGGCGGTGCCGCGGTCAACAGCGAGATCTCCGGGAACGCCCACTATCGCGCCGTCGACGAGCAGGACGCGATCGACTGGGTGCGGATCCTGCTCGGCTATCTGCCGTCCAACAACCTCGACGCCGCACCGGACTACGCGGACGAGACCAGCGCGGAGCTGACCTCCGCCGACCTCGAACTCGACCGGATCGTGCCCGATTCGCTCAACCAGGCCTACGACATGACCGAGGTGATCGCCCGGCTCGTCGACGACGGCGAGTTCACCGAAGTGCACGGTGCCTTCGCGCCCAACATGATCTGCGCTTTCGGCCGGATGCAGGGGCGCACGGTCGGCGTCGTGGCCAACCAGCCGCGGCACCAGGCCGGGGTGCTCGACATCGACGCCTCGGAAAAGGCCGCGCGGTTCGTGCGGTTCTGCGACGCCTTCAACCTCCCGCTGCTCACCCTCGCCGACGTCCCCGGTTACCTGCCCGGCGCGGCGCAGGAACGGCACGGGATCATCCGCCGCGGCGCGAAACTGATCTACGCCTACGCCGAAGCGACCGTGCCGAAGGTGACCGTCGTGATCCGCAAGGCTTATGGCGGTGGTTACGCGGTAATGGGCTCGAAGCATCTGGGCGCCGACGTCAATCTTGCTTGGCCCACCGCGGAAATCGCGGTGATGGGTGCGGAAGGCGCGGTGCGGGTGCTGCACCGGCGCGAACTGGCATCGATGCCGCCGGAACAGCGGCCGGCCGAACAGAACCGGCTCACCGAGGCCTACCGCGAACGCCATTCGAATCCTTACCTCGCCGCGGAACGCGGCTACGTCGACCAGGTGATCGCGCCGTCGCAGACCCGCCTGCAGGTGTCGAGGGCACTGCGTGCGCTGCGCACCAAACGCCAGACCCTCCCTGCCAAGAAGCACGGAAACATTCCTTTGTGAGCGAGGAGAAATGATGAACCGAACCCGGCGGTGGGGTCTGCTGGTGCTGTCCATGGTCGCCCTGCTCGGGACGAGCGCGACGGCCGTCCCGGCAAGGGCCGCGACACCGGCCGCCGACAACGGCGCGAAGGTCGTCGAAGAGACCTGGCTGGACGCGCGGACGCTCGACCTGAAGATCGCCTCGCCCGCACTCGGCACCACCGGCATGGTCCGGCTGCTGGTCCCGACCGGGTGGGCCGCGCAGCCGACCCGGACCTGGCCGGCGCTCTACCTGTTGCACGGCTGCTGCGAACCGGTGGACTACCGCTCGTGGGACCAGTTCACCGACGTCAAGGCGTTCACCGCGAACAAGGACGCGCTCGTCGTCATGCCGACCGGCGGCCCGGCCGGGATGTACACCAAGTGGTGGAACTTCGGCCTCAAGAGCACTCCCGACTGGGACACCTTCCACACCCTGGAGGTGCGGCAGATCGTCGAGCGCGGTTACCGGGCTGGCACCCGCCGCGCGATCGCCGGACTGTCGATCGGCGGATACGGCGCGCTCGCGTACGCCTTCAAGCACAAGGGGATGTTCGCCGCGGCGGCGTCCTACAGCGGCGTGCCCAATACGCTCTACCCGGGGATTCCCCTGTTCATCCAAGGAATTCTTGCCCGCGCGGGCATCTTCAACTACCTCGAACTCTGGGGCGACAGCTGGGGGATGTGGCCGCTCTGGTCGGCGAACAACCCGTACGACCACGTCGACGATCTGCGTGGCACCGCGCTCTACCTCTCTTGCGGGAACGGGAAATCCGGCCCGCTCGACCCACCGGGACAGTCGGACATCCTCGAACCTTCGGCACTTTCGGCGTCGACGAGCTTCACGGATCGGCTGAAGTCGAAGGGAATCCCGGTGACCGTCGACTACTACGGCCTCGGCACCCACAGCTGGCCCTACTGGCAACGAGCGTTGCGTAACTCCTGGCCGGTACTGGCCGGGGCTCTCGGACTCCCCGCCTGATCCGTTTCCCTTTCCCCTGATGGAGGTTCCGGTGAAATCTGCCCGACTACTCGGCGCGGTACTGACTCTTCTCGCGGCGGCACTCGGCGTCGTCGTCGTGACGCCACCCGCCGTGGCCGCGGTGGGCCTGCCTGGCCCGTTCGACGACTCCTTCTACACCCCGCCGTCGACCCTGCCCGCCGGGAAGCCCGGCGATGTCATCCGGTGGCGGCCGACGGTGCCGCTGATGAACGTCGCGAACGCCGACGCCTGGCAGGTCATGTACCTGTCGACCAACGCGCTGGGCAAACCCAACGCGGTCACCGGCACCGTCTTCACGCCGAAGGGTGTCGACCTCGGGAAGGCGCCGATCGTCGGCTACGCCGTCGGCACCCAGGGCCCGGCGTTCAAATGCGCGCCGTCCAAGGCGATCCAGCGCGGCACGCTCTACGACCAGCCCGCCATCAACGACTCGATCTCCAGCGGCTACGCGGTCGCCGTGACCGACTACGAGGGCTACTCGGCGACGACCGTGCCCACCTACATCACCGGCCAGTCGATGGGGCCCGCCGTACTCGACTCCGTCCGGGCGGCGCAGAACTTCTCGCCCGCGAAGCTGTCGAAGAGCGCGAAGGTGATCGTCCAGGGCTACTCGCAGGGCGGCGGGGGCGCGATGTGGGCGGGGGAGAAGCAGCCTTCGTACGCCCCTGAGCTGAATCTGGCCGGCGTCGTCGCGGGTGGTGTCCCGGCCGATCTGACCGAGGTGGCCAAGGGACTCGACGGCTACCTCGGCTTCGGGTTCCTGGCCTTCGCGGCGGTCGGTCTCGATGCGGCGTACCCGGATCTGAAACTGGACTCGTACCTCAACGACACCGGCCGTCAGCAGCTGGGGGACGCCAAGAAGAACGCGTGCGTTGCCGAACTGGTGCTGAACTACCCGTTCAAGAGGATCAGCGACTTCACGACGTCCAACCCGCTGAACACGCCGGTGTGGCAGGCACGGCTGGCGCAGAACAAACTCGGCGCGAACCCGCCTCGGGTGCCGGTGTTCCAGTATCACGCGACCACCGACGAGATCGTGAACACGCCGCAGGCGGAGACCCTGCACAAGGCGTACTGCGCGGCCGGGGTCCGTGAGCAGTGGAAGACCTACATTTCCGAGCACGCGACCGGCATCTTCGCGGGCAACGCGGACGCGCACCAGTGGATCGTGAAGCGCTTCGCCGGGGACGCCGCCCCCTCGAACTGCTGAGCACCGGGGTCTCATGGTGGTGGGGGTCGTGAGTGATTTGGGTCGTTAGAACGAACCAAATCACTCACGACTTAATCGCGGCCGGTGAGGAGCTCGGCAAAGCGTTCCGGGCTCACATTCCCCCCGCTGATGATCACGCCCACGCGGCCGGACGCGGGAATCGCGCCGCTCAGGAGTGCGGCGAGCCCGGTCGCGCCGCTGGGCTCGATGACGAGTTTCAGGCGTTCGAAGGCGAACCGCATGGCGTCGCGGATGGCGTCGTCGGTGACGAGCGCGATGTCGTCGACGAGCTTCCGGTTGATCGAGAAGGTCAGTTCGCCCGGGGTCTCGGCGGCCTGGCCGTCGGCGATGGTCCGGGGGACGGGGATCGACACGCGTTCGCCTGCATCCAGGGATCGCTTGGTGTCGTCGCCCGCGGCGGGTTCCACGCCGACGACGCGGATGCCGGGCTGCACGGCCTTCGCCGCGGTCGAGCTGCCCGCGATGAGCCCGCCGCCGCCGACGGGGACGACCAGGGTCTCCAGCGAACCCGACTCCTCCAGCAGTTCCAGCGCCGCGGTGCCCTGGCCGGCGATCACGTGCGGGTGCTCGTACGGCGGGATGAGCGCGAGGCCGCGTTCGGCAGCCAGTGCCTCGCCGATCGCGACGCGGTCGCCGGTGTACCGGTCGTAGGTGACGATCTCGGCGCCGTAGCCCGCGGTGGCGTCCTTTTTGGACTGCGGAGTGTCCTCCGGGATCAGGATGACCGCGCTGCTCCCGAGTTCCCGCGCGGCGAGCGCGACGGCCTGGGCGTGGTTGCCGGACGAGTAGGCGGCGATGCCCTTGGCCAGCTGTTCCGGCGAGAGCCGCGAGGCGGCGTTGTACGCGCCGCGGAATTTGAAGGCGCCGACGCGCTGGAGGTTCTCGCATTTGATCAGGACCTCGGCGCCGACGAGCTCGTCGAGGGTGCGGGAACGCACGACCGGGGTCCGATGGGCGACACCGGCCAGTCGGGCGGCGGCGTCACGGATGTCGTCAATGGTCACGGGGGTGGTCATGATGCTCCTTGATCACGGATTTCGGCGAGATAGTTGTAGGCGGAGGCGCGGGAGATCCCGATCCGGGCCGCGACCTGCGGCACGGCCCGCCGGACGGCGAAGACGCCGCGTGCGTGCAGGCTGCGGAACAAGTCGAGGCGTTCGTCGCGGCCGAGCGCGGACCAGGGTTTGTTCAGCCGCAGCTGGTGTTCGTCGACGATCGCGTCGACCACCGCGTCGACGTCGTCGCCGAAGGTGGTGGTCGGTGTTTCGGTGGCGGTGCCGACGTCGGCGAGTTCGCCGACCAGGGTCCGAAGCTGGCCAAGCGCGGTGACGTCGAGGTTCACGCACAGCGCGCCGAACACCGAGCCGCCGCTGTCACGCAGCAGCATGGTCGACGATTTCACCAGCTTCCCGGACGCCGTCCGGGTGACGTAGTTCAGCTCGTCCTCGGCCTCGTCACCCCGTGCGAGCAGGCCCATGCCGATCTCGCTCATCGACCCGCCAACGCTGCGATCGGTGACCGAGCCGGCGATCGCCACCACCGACTGTTCCGGACGGCGAAAATCGTGCACGACGACCTCGCAGAACGAGCCAAGGGTCGCGGCGATGCCGTCGGCGACCGGGGCTAGCGCGTCGAGGATCGCGTCCTGCTCAGACATCGCGTACTCGGGCCAGCGCTTCGACTTCGATGGCGCCGCCGTAGGGCAGCGAAGCCGCGCCGATGCAGCTGCGGGCGGGCCTGGGCTCGGCGAAGAACTCTCCGTAGACGCGGTTGACGCCGTCACGGTCGGCGATGTCGGTCAGGTAGACGACGACTTTCACCACGTCGGAGCGGTCCGCGCCCACCGACCGCAGTGCGGCGTCGAGGTTGGCGAAGGCCTGCGGGCATTCGGCGTCGAAGCCTCCGGGCACCAGGTCGCCGGTCTCGGTCACGCCGAGCCGTCCGGACACGGTGACGAGGTCGCCACTGCGAAAGGCGGGGGGATAAGGATGCTCGTTGGTCACGAGACCAACTGTATAAGCCTTGGACGAAAAGTCCAGACCGACAAGAAGTGACCCAGCGCTCACTCAGTGGAAAGGGAATTGATATACCGTATACGGCTAGAGAGGGGGTCTCGATGACCACGACGCAGTTCGACGACGGCCGCATCGTCGCGCCGCCGAGTATGGCCGAGCTGGCCACCCAGGCGCTGCGCGCGATGATCCTTTCCGGTGAACTCCCGCCCGGCACGCGTCTGGTCGAGGCGAAATTGACCGAACGCCTCGGCGTATCCCGTCCGCCGTTGCGCGAAGCGTTGCAGGTCCTGACCTTCGAGGGGCTCGTCGTCCCCCATCCGCGGCGCGGCGTCATCGTCCGTCCCCTTACTCGCCACGACGTCTACGAGATCATCACCCTGCGCGAGGAACTCGAAGCCTTCGCCGTCCGGATCGGGATCCCGGTCCGCTCGCCGGAGCGGCTGCAGGACTGCCGGGACGCGCTGGCCGCCTTCGAACAGGCGGCTCTCGGCGGCGATGAGGGCGTTTTCACGCAGCGGAAGTACGACTTCCACCAGTCGATCGTCGCGCTCGCCGGGCACGAGCGGGTCACCGAGGCGTATCGCGCGCTCTCCCTGCAGATGCGGCTGTGCATGGCGCTCAACCGCAGTGCCCGCCGCGACGGCGAGTCGCTGATGCAGAACGTCGGGCGGCATCGCGAACTGCTCACGATCATCGAGGGCGGCGACGCCGAGGCGGTGCTGAAGGCACTGGCCGATCACGGTCACGCCAGCTTCCTCGACGCGATCGTCGACCAGCTCGACGGCGGCACCCCCGACTCCGAGCGGTGGCTGGCAGAACGCCGGGCCCGCTAACGCGAGTCCACATCGGACAGTCCGGCTGGACCGTCCGATGTGGACTGCTTGGATCAGGACAAGCCAGGCAGGATGAACAGCAGCCAGGTCGTGATCGGGGTGATCACGCACATACTGAAGCCCCAGATCATCAAGCCCCGGAACACCTTGTCGGTCTGTCCCTCGGGAGCGTTGGCCACGACCAGCGCGCCACTGGTCGAGAACGGTGACGAGTCGACGACCGACGACGAGATCGCCAGCGCGATGATCATGCTCACCGCGCCCACCTCGCCAGCCAGAAGGAACGGCACCGCCAGCGGGATGAGCGCGCCGAGGATCCCCGTCGTCGACGCGAACGCCGAAACCACCGCGCCGATGGCGCAGATCAGGAACGCGGCCAGCAGCGGGGAGCCGATCTGGGTGACCAGGTTGCCGAGCCAGTCGATCGTGCCGACCCGTTCCATCAGCGCCACGAAGGTGACGATTCCGCAGATCAGCAGCACCGTCGGCCAGGCGACCTCGCTGACGGCGGCCTTGGCCGAGCCCGGCGAGACCAGCGACAGCACCGTCGCCACGGTGAGCGCGGTGAAGCCGACGTCGAGTTTGAACACCAGCGCGCCCACCGCGAGCGCGGCGAGGCCGATGAGCGTGAACACGTGGTCGCGATTAAGCGGAAGACGCTCTTCGGGCTCTTCGCCGCCGCTGCCACCGGAGGGCGGGGGATCGCTGGGGCCGCCGCCACCGGTCATCGTCGCGCCTGCCGAGGAACCACTCAACGCGAGTGCTGTCGCGGGCTGGGCTGTCACGGCGACCATCTCGGGGACGGCGGCCGAAGACCGGCGGATCAGCTCCCGGCCGCCGAAGAGGAAGAACACCACGACGCACAGCAACAGGTTGAAGACGAAGGAAGACGCGAACAGCAGCCCGGGATTGCTCGGCAGGTTGTCACGGGCGACGACGCCGTTGACGATGCTGCCGAAGATGCTGATGGGGGAAAAGCCGCCGGCGCTGGCGCCGTTGATGATCAGCAGGCCCATCAGCATCGGATTGATGGTGTAGCGGCGGGCGAAGCCCATGCCGATCGGGGCGATGATCGCCACCGCGGCGGGCACCACCGCGCCGACCGCGGTCAAGGCCGCGGTGACCACGAACATCACCCACGGGATCAGGGCGATCCGCCCGCCGACGGCGCGTACCACCAGATGGACGAGCCGGTCGACGGTGCCGTTGCCTTTGGCTATCGCGAACAGCAACGTCACTCCGACCAGGATGACGAAGAGATCGCCGGGAAAGCCCGAGACGATGTCATCGGTGCTCTCCCCGGCGAAGACGGTGCCGATCACGAACGCGGCGACGAACGCGAGCGCCCCCATATGCACGGGGAGCACGGTCGCGATCAGGAACACCAGGGCGAGCGCCACGACAGTGACGAGTTGTATGGACATGGGCATCCTCCGCGGTCGGCGCTGACACATTCAGGGACTTGCGTGTTCAGGGACTCGAAGTTGTTGCGGGTACCCCCTCGACGAGGTTCGGTACACGGTATACCTTTCATGCAGCGAGACCAAGGTTTCGCTCTGTGGAACCTTTCGGAGCTCTCAGTGTGGAGGCGCATATGACGTACGCAGCCGGTCGTCACTTCCTGCAGATCCCGGGACCGACGAACGTCCCCGACGTCGTGCTCCGGGCGATGTCGGCGGCCACCATCGACCACCGCGGACCCGAGTTCCAGGAGCTGGGGAGGCAGCTGCTGACCGACATCAAGCCCGTCTTCGGCACCACGAACCCGGTCGTCATCTACCCCGCGACCGGCACCGGCGCGTGGGAGGCGGCCCTGGCCAACACTCTCAGCCCCGGCGACACCGTCCTCGCGTTCGAGACCGGGCACTTCGCCACGCTCTGGCACGAAATGGCGCGTGCCCTCGGGCTCCATGTCGACTTCGTGCCGGGGGATTGGCGGCACGGCGCCAGCCCCGAGGTCGTCGCCGAAAAACTCGCCGCCGACACCGCCCACCGGATCAAGGCCGTCTGCGTGGTCCACAACGAAACCTCCACCGGTGTCACCAGCCGGATCCCGGATATCCGCGCCGCCATCGATTCGGCGGAACACCCCGCGCTGCTGCTGGTCGACACGATCTCGTCGCTGGGTTCCATCGACTACCGCCACGACGAATGGGGAGTCGACGTCACGGTCGCCGGCTCGCAGAAGGGCCTCATGCTCCCGCCCGGCATGAGCTTCAACGCCATCAGCGACAAGGCGCTCAACGCCGCCAAGACCGCGTGCCTGCCGAAGCTCTTCTGGGACTGGGGCCCGATGCTCACCGCCAACGAGCGTGGTTTCTTCCCCTACACCCCGAACACCAACCTCATGTACGGCTTGCGGGAGGCCTTGCGCCTGCTTTACGAGGAGGGTCTGGAGAACGTCTTCGCGCGCCACGCCCGCCACGCCGCCGCCACTCGCGCCGCCGTGCGCGGCTGGGGGCTGGAGGTCCTCTGCCAGGACGAGCGCGAGCATTCCGGCTCGCTGACCGCGGTCCTGGTGCCCGAAGGAATCGACGCCGACAAGGTCCGCGCCGTCATCCTCGACCGATTCGACATGTCCTTGGGCGCCGGCCTCGGCAAACTGGCGGGCAAGATCTTCCGGATCGGCCACCTCGGCGCGTTCAACGACCTCACCCTCGCCGGAACCCTCGCGGGAGTCCAAATGGGACTGACGCTCGCCGGTGTCCCCGCCGATCCACGCGGTTTGCAGGCCGCACTGGAGCACCTGCAGAACTAGGGCGTGTCGCCGCGAGAGGAGCCGATCGATGACAGCCGATTTGACCCGCCCCGCCCACCAGGGAATCGCCACCGACCCGCTCGAAGACGCGTTGCGCGCGCGGATCACCGGCGAAGTCGCCTTCGACGACTACACCCGCCACCTGTTCTCCCGCGACGCGAGCATGTACTCGATCATGCCGCGGGGAGTGGTGTTCCCCCGCGATCACGACGATGTCGCCGCCGCTATCGCCACCGCGGCGGAGTTCGGTGTCCCGGTCGTGCCGCGCGGGGCGGGCACCAGCCTTGCCGGGCAGACCGTCGGGCCCGGCCTGGTGCTGGACCTGTCCAGGCAGATGAACCGGATCCTCGACCTCGATCCGGTGGCCCGCACCGCCGTCGTCGAACCCGGTGTCGTGCAGGACCAGCTCAACAAGGCCGCCGCCGCGCATGGGCTGATGTTCGGCCCGGACACCTCGACCAGCAACCGCGCCACCATCGGCGGGATGGTCGGCAACAACTCGGCAGGCTCCGGTTCGCTGACGTTCGGCATGACCATCGACCACATCCGCGCGCTGGACGTCGTGCTGGCCGACGGCTCCAGCGCCCGCCTGGAACCGGTGAGCGAAGCCGAACGCGTGCGGCGCGCCAAGGCCGACACACTCGAAGGCCGGATCTATCGCGAGCTGCCCGCACTCGTCACCGCGCATGAGGACGCCATCGCCAAGGGCATGCCGGTGTTCTGGCGTCGTGCCTGCGGCTACCGGCTCGACCGCCTCTCCGGGTATGGCGACGAGAATCCCTTCGACCTGGCCAAATTCGTCGTCGGCGCGGAGGGCACCCTCGTGCTGGCCACCCGCATCGAAGTCGACCTGGTGCCCAAGCCGAAGAAGACCGTGTACGCGGTCGGGCATTTCGAGACGACACATGGCGCGATCTCCGCCACGCTCGACGCGCTCAGCTGCGGGCCCCACCAAGTCGAACTGATGGACAAGACGATTCTCGACCTGTCCAGGGGGAAGATCGAATACGCCGACCTCGGGAACTACCTCGTCGGCGATCCGGCGGCGTTGTTGTTCGTGTCCTTCTCGGGTGACGACGAGGCCGAACTGGCGGTGAAGCTGGACGAGGTCGCCGCTTTGTGGGAGCGCGACGGGCACGGGTACCACACGCTCAAACTCGTCACGGCCGCCGAGCAGGTGGCGCTGCTCAAAGTGCGCAAGTCCAGTCTCGGGCTGCTGATGGCCGCCGGCGAGGGCACCAAACGACCGCTGGCGTTCATCGAGGACACCGCCGTCGATCCCGTGCACCTCGCGGAATACACCCAGCGGTTCAAGGCGATCCTCGACGAGCACCGGCTCGAAGCCGGGTTCTACGGGCACTGTTCGGTCGGCTGCCTGCACATCCGGCCGTTCGTCGACCTCACCGATCCCGAGCAGGTCGACACGATGCGCGTGGTCGCGGAGAAGATCAAGGACCTCGTGGCCGAGTACGGCGGCGTGAACTCCTCCGAACACGGCGACGGACTGGCCCGATCGGAGTTCAACCGGGAGATCTTCGGCGACGAACTCTACGAAGCCATGCGGCAGGTCAAGAAGCTGTTCGACCCGGCGGGCACGATGAACCCCGGCAAGATCGTCGACGCACCCCCGATGACCGACAACTTGCGTGACCGCGACGCCCTGCCACCCGCGCCGCCGCTGCGGACCATGCTGTCGTTCGAGGTCATCGGCGGCGGCGGGATGCGTGACGCCGCCGACCGCTGCATGAACATCGGGTTGTGCCGCAAGACCACCGCCGGCGTGATGTGCCCGTCCTACCAGGTCACCCTGCAGGAGGAGCATTCCACGCGCGGCCGCGCCAACGCCTTGGTCAAGGCGCTGTCGGAGCCGGATCCGAAGGCCGCGCTCGGCGGCGAACGGCTCCACGAGATCCTCGATCTATGCCTGATGTGCAAGGCCTGCAAGAGTGAATGCCCGATGAGCGTCGACATGGCCTCGCTCAAGGCCGAGACCCTTCACCAGTATCACGAGGAACACGGCATTCCGCTGCGTTCGCGGATCTTCGGCGCCATCCGGTTCCTCAACCGGATGGGCTCTGCCACCGCCCCACTGTCCAATATGCCCGGTCGCATCGGCTTGGTACGCAAGCTCATGGAGCGCACCGTCGGGATCAAGGCCGAGCGGCCGATGCCGAAGTACGTCCGGGACAACCTGCTGCGCTGGAACCGGCGGCGCGTCGCGGCACCCGGGAGCGCGGGCACGGTCAACTGGCTTGCCGACTCGTTCACCACGTTCACCGAACCGCAGATCGGCAAGGCGGCGATCGAATTGCTCGAAAGCGCGGGCTGGGCGGTGGAAATGGCCTCCGGCGGCTGCTGCGGACGGTCGAGCCTGTCCAAGGGGCTGCTCGACGACGCCAAGAAGAAGGCGACCGGACTGGTCACCTCGCTGGCACGCGACACCGAGCCGGGATCGCCGATCGTCGGCTGTGAGCCTTCGTGCGTGTTCACCTTGCGAGACGAGACTTTGGCGCTGCTGCCCGATCTTCCCGAGGCGAAGCAGGTCAAGGAGCGCGTCCGGCAGGTCGAGGAACTGCTCGTCGAAGCCATCGACGACGGCAGGCTGAAGCTGCCAGGACGGTCGTGGCTCAGCGGGCGGCGCGTGGTCTTCCACGGCCACTGCCACCAGAAGGCGGAGGTCGGGACGGCCGCGACGATGGCGCTCCTGCGCCGTATCCCCGGCCTGGAGGTCGCGGAGATCGACTCCGGGTGCTGCGGGATGGCGGGGTCGTTCGGCTTCGAGGCCGAACATTACGAGACGTCGATGACCGTCGGGCGCGATCGGCTTTTCCCCGCCCTGGAAAAGGAATCGGCCGACACGCTGGTCGCCGCCACCGGGGTGTCCTGCCGTCAGCAGATCTTCCACGGGATGGGCCGCACCGCCTGGCATCCGCTGGAACTGGTCCGCGAGGCGCTCACCGGCGCGATGGATCGGGGCTGACCGGCATGCGCCTGATCCGCTTCACCACCGAGGGGCACGACCGGACGGGCTGCGTCGAGTCCACAAGCGACGGTGACCTCGTCCGTGCCTACGACCCGGTGACCGGCCCCGGCGCCGTCGTCGGACCACTCGACGGCGTCCGGCTGCTCGCGCCATGCGATCCACGCACCATCGTCTGCGTCGGCAGCAACTATGCCTGCCAGCTCAAGGAAAAAGGGCGTCCGTGGCCGGAACGGCCACATTTGTTCCTCAAGGCACCCAACGCCGTCATCGGCCCCGGGCAGCCGATCCTGCATCCGCCCGGGGTCGAACGCCTCGAATACGAGGGCGAACTGGCCGTCGTCATCGGCAAGACCGCGCGGAACCTGACCGTCGAGAACGCCACCGAGCACATCTTCGGCTACACCTGCGCCAACGACGTCACGGCGCACGACTGGCGGGCCGACGGACAGTGGGCGCGGGCCAAGAGCGCCGACACGTTCTGCCCGCTCGGGCCCTGGATCACCACCGACCTCGAGAACGGAGACCTCAAGGTGACCACGCGGCTCCATGAGCGGACTGTCCAGCGGTCCACCACCGGCGAGATGATCTTCAGTGTGCCCAGGATCCTGGCGTGGGTGACCCGGTGGTTCACCCTGCGCCCCGGCGACGTCGTGCTCACCGGCAGCCCGGCAGGCGTCGGGCCGATGAAGCCGGGGGACGAGGTCACCGTGGCCATCGAAGGGATCGGGGAACTGACGAACCCCGTCCATGCGAGGGAGTGAACGGTGTCGTGAGTGGCGTTTCGGTGTGACAGGGACTGTCGTGCGGGACTGTGTGGATCTTGGATCATCCAACGCGCCAAAATCCACACAGCCCCCGCCCGCGACCCCGCGCGCTCAGAGCACCTCGAAGTTCGCCATCATCGCCATGTCTTCGTGTTCGGCGTTGTGGCAGTGGAAGACGTAGCGGCCGCGGTAGCCGTCGAAGCGGGCGATGACCTCGGCCGACTCGCCGGGGCTCAGGTCGACGGTGTCCTTGATCCCGCCGTCGAACGGTCCCGGCGGACGGCCGCCGCGGGCCAGGACGCGGAAGCCGACCAGGTGCAGATGCACGGGGTGGTGGATGTCGGCGACGAACCGCCAGATCTCCGTGTCGCCCAGCCGGGGGCTCGCCGACATCAGGTCCGGCGAGAACGGTTCGCCGCCGATCACCCAGCCCGCGCGGCCGTGGACGGTGCCGGCGCGGAAGGAGAAATCGCGGATCGTCGTGGCATCCGAGCGGTCGAGAGGCGCGATCGTGCTGAGCTTGGCGGGAATCCGGCTTTCGTCGAGTGCCCGCCGGGCGACGACGAACCGCATGACCTGTGCGGTCGAGCCGGTCCCGAGGCGGTTCACCAGTGTGACTTCGGTGCCGACCGGGTACCGGCCGAAGTCGACGACGAGGTCGTACCGTTCGGCGGGTGCGAGGGGAAGGTGGTCGTGTGCGCGCGGTGTTTCGAGCAGTCCTTGGTCGCTGCCGATCTGCACGAAGCCGCCTCCACCCGGTGGCGGCGGAGCCAAGGCGAGGTCGTAGCGGCGGGCGTTGGAGCCGTTGAGGACGCGGAGCCGGTACTTGACGGCCGCCACCTCGTGGACTGGCCACGGCGCGCCGTTCACCAGGATGACATCGCCGAAAACACCTTCCACGAATGCACTTTCGACTCCCGGAGTGGTCCGAAGCGTCCGATCGAGCGACGGGTAGGCGAAAGCGCCGTGCTCGTCGAAGGCGCGGTCGGCGATCATCAGCGGGAGCTCGCGTTCACCGGCCGGGAGCCCCAGCGCGTCTTCCTCGTCGTCGCGGACCAGGTGGAACCCGGCGAGCCCCCGGTACACCGCGGGACCGGTGAAATCCATCCGGTGGTCGTGGTACCACAGGGTCGCGGCCCGTTGCCGCAGCGGGAAAACGTAGTCGCGTTCACCGTTCGTGATCCGGGCGCGGGCGTCGGCCATGCCGTGCCCCGCGTGCCCGGCGTCCCAGCCGGACACCGGCAGGACGAGGTCGGTCGGATAGCCGTCGGACTCGGCGGGGGTATGGCCGCCGTGCAGGTGGACCACGGTCGGCACGGGAAGTTCGTTGCGGTGGCGGACCACCGCCGTCCGGTCCCGCCGCGATTCGATTGTCGGGCCGGGGAAGATCCCGTCGTAGCCCCAGATGGGTGTCTGTACGCCGGGAAGGATCTCGGCCGACGCCGCTCGCTGGGTGATCGTGTAGTGGTCGGCGACGTCCGTCCTCTGTGGACGCAGGACCGGTGGGATCGGCAGTGGTACGCGGAACGGTTCCGGCAGCGGGATGCCGCTGCGCAGCAGTTCGCCGGTGCCCGGCGAACCCTGCGCGAGCAGCCGGGGAGCGACCAGCCCGGTGGTCAGGAGGACGCCGGCGCCACCGGCGAGCCCGAGGAACGTCCGCCGGGGAAGACGGCGGCTCATCGGCCTGCCCGCCACGTCTGCGGACGCCAGACGGCGATGGTCGTCAGCACCATCCCGGCGACGAGCGCGACGCCGAGCGGGAGATGCAGATCGAGTGCGCCGTCCATCCCGGCGAAATACTGCGCGGTCTCACCCGCCGCGAGGAGCAGGCTGATCCAGAACAGCCAGCGCGGTCCGCGGACCAGCCACAGCGCCAGCGCCGCGAAGATCTGCGCGTAGGCGAGGAAGGACACGGCGTCGGCACCCCAGCGGTGCAGCGAGAGCATGTCGTAGTCGCCGCCAAGATAGCCGCCGGCGAAGATCGGCTGGCCGAATATCGCGACGGCGTGGGCGCTCACGAGCACCCGGTTCACCACCAGCGTCCCGTTCGCCTTCCGGCTCGGGGTAGTCACGGTTTCACTCACGCGAGAGAAGCTATGGGCGGAGGCCTTATGCTGTCCAAGACAAGATTGGTTATCTGTTCATAACAGACGAGGTATCAGCAGTGGATCTCTTGGCGCTCCGGTACTTCCAGACGGTCGCCCGGCTCGAGCACGTCGGCCGCGCCGCCGAAGAACTGCGGGTCGCGCAGCCTTCGCTCAGCCGGACCCTCGCGCGACTGGAAGCCGACCTCGGCGTGCCGTTGTTCGACCGGCACGGGCGCCGGATCCGGCTCAACCGGTTCGGCGCCGCGTTCCTCCGGCGGGTCGACCGGGCGCTGACCGAACTCGACGACGGCCGCCGGGAACTCGACGACGCCGCCGGTCTGGAGCGCGGCACCGTCACCGTCGCGGCCGAAAGCCTGCTGGTCCTCACCGAGCCACTCCGTACGTTCGTCCCCGACCATCCGCTGGTGGACGTGCGGCTGTCCCAGGCGTCGGCGGCGCGGATGGCGGAGCAGCTCCGCGCTGGCGACGTCGATCTGTGCGTCACCTCGCAACCCTTGTCCGGCAACGACATCCGGAGCCGGGTGCTGCTGGACGAACCCGTGATGCTCTGCGTGCCCGCCGGGCACCGGCTCGCCGGACGTGGTCGCGTGAGCCTCTCCGAGCTGGCGGGCGAGCCCTTTCTCGCCACCCGTCCCGGCTATTGGCAGCGCGCGCTCGCCGAACACCTTTTCGCGAAAGCCGGGCTGGAGCTCGACATCGTCTGTGAGGGCGACGAAGCCGCGGTGCTCTTTCAGCTCATCGACGCGGGCCTCGGCATCGCGTTCGTTCCCTCGCTCGGACTGCGTGCCGACACCAGCACGACCGTGGTCTGGCTGGCGGTCGACGACCCGGAGTGCCGCCGCGTCCTCAGCGTCGCGTGGCGCGAGAACACCTACCTTTCCCTTGCCGCGCAACGGTTTCGCGAGCACGTCAGCGCACATTTCCACACCGGAACCGGGCCCCGGTCGTAACGACCAGGACCCGGCTTCAGGGGTGTCTTACGGGTTGAGCGTGACGCCGTAGGCGCTCAGTGCCTCGCCGACCGGCTGGAAGTACGAGCTGCTGCCGCCCTTGCCGGAGGTGATGCCAAGGCCGACGCTGCCGGAGAAGAGGCAGCCACCCGAGTCGCCGGGGTTGACCAGCGCGTTGGTCTGGATCAGCTCGTACACCGAGCCTTCGGCGTAGTTCACGGTCACGTTCAGCCGCTGCACCGAACCCGAGGTGAGGTGGGTGGTGCTGCCGCTCTTGCTGATCCGCTGCCCGACGGTCGCGGCGGCGGAGGAGGAGATCCGCTGGGTCGAGCCGTTCCACAGGCTGACCGCGCCCGGTCCGCTGCCGGAGGTGTTGCGGATCAGGCCGTAGTCGTTGTTCGGGAAGCTCGCACCCTGCGACGGGCCGACGTTCCACTGCGAGACCGCGCGCGTGCAGTGTCCGGCGTCGAGGATGTAGTTCTGCCCGCCCTTGTTGGTGTTGAAGCCGACCGAGCAACGGGTGCCGCCGCCGGTGATGGCCTCGCCGTTGTAAATCGCGGTGTGCATCTCGCCGGAGGTCCGCTCCACCCGGACCCGGTCACCGAGCGACTGGGCGGCCTTCAGCAGGGCATCGGTGCCCTTGGCGGCGTCGGACACGGTCAGCACGACCTGGTTCGACTTCGGGTCGAGACCGATCGAGGTGTGCGTCACCGTGGGCAGCGCCTGCAGGGCGTCCTGCGCGTTCGCCAGTGCCGCGGTGGAGTGCTTGACCACCTTCGCCTGCGCGCCGGTCGCCTTGACCTGGTCCGCGGCGGCCTGGTCGAGCACGTTCACCACCGGTTTGGCGGCGTCGTCGAGGTAGCCGTCGGCGGCACGGGAGCCGAGCGAGGCCGTGACACTCCGCAGCGTTTCGACACTGGACTTCTGCGTCCGCAGCAACTCGACCGCCGCGGCTTCGCTGATCCCGGCCTCCGAGGAGAGGGAAGACACCGCCTCACGCTGCACGGTGGGGGAGTAGCCCTCGATGGTCGTGGCGGTGGCCGTGGACGGGGCGAGGAAACCGATGACCGCGGCCGCGGCCACGAGTGTGGTGGCGGAGCGAGCGAGTAGAGGATGGCCCGGGGACGTTGTGCGCATACCGGTGACTCACTTTCGCGAGGGAGGATCCAGCGCGAAGGGTGGCCGCGCTGGACACAGTGGGTAGCCGGGCACGACGTGGTGACCGGCACCGGTGATCCGGTGCCGATCAGGGTGATCCACGCCGTCGGGCGCAGGTACCGACTTTCGTTGGACAGGAAGAAAGATAGGTACCGTCCCGGCGGCCTACCGGGTCATCCGCGCACAGCAAACGGCGCCCGCGTTCACACGATTGGTCTAAACAATGGCTTCCGGAGTCGATCTCGGCGATGTCCGCCGCGGGTCCCCGGATCGGGGTACCGGGGTTCCCCGCACCCCGGTGAACGAGCCGCCGAACGCCAGCCGGGCGAAGCGTTCCGCGATGCGCCGGTGGGTGGCCGCGTCCGGATGGAGTTCGTCGGGCAGCGGCAGTTCGGCGTTGTCTTCCTCACCGTAGAGTTCGAGGCCGTCGAGATAGCCCAGGTTCGGGTCGGCTCGCTCTTGGACGATGCGGGCGAGTTCGCCGCGGATCGTGGTGAGCGTCAGTTTCCCCGCCGCTGTCTCGGCCGGGTCGCCGGTGGCGACGAACCGCAGCTTTCCTTCCGCGAGGGCGGCCATGTCCGGGAAACTCGGCCCCGGCGTCCGTTCGTGGATGGGGCAGTGGAGGGGGGAGACCACCAGCAGTGGTGTTGCCGGATGCCCTTCCCTGATGGTGTCGAGGAAGCCGTGGACGGCCGGGCCGAACGCGCGCGACCGCATCGCGTCGGAGTTGACGAGGTTGATGCCGATCTTGACGCTGATCAGATCGGCGGGGGTGTCTCGCATGGTCCGCGCGGTGAACGGGTCGAGCAAGGCGCCGCCACCGAAGCCCAGGTTGACCAGGTCCACTCCGCCCAGCTTCGCGGCCAGCGCGGGCCAGATCCCGGTCGGTGTGGCGGCGTTGGAGCCGTGACTGATGGAACTGCCGTGGTGCAACCAGGTCCGGCGACCATTAGACTGTGCATTGTGGACGGTTGCGTCGGTGCGCAGGGCGACCAGCCGGGTGGTTTCGTCGTGAGGAAGCCAGATCTCGACGGTCTTGTCGTCGCCGGGCAGGTCGGCGAAACGCAGGGTCCGCATCGGGCCCGGCTCGGATCGCGCGGTACCGGCGGCCATGTCGATGGTCAGCGTGTCTCCGTCGGGCGCGGAAGCCTGTCCCGCGAGCCGTCCGTCGACGAGCAGCTCGTACACGCCGTCGGGACGAGGCGGTGCTCCGGTGTAGACCCGTTTGGTGGCGATGACGTCCAGTTCGACGATCGTGGCGCGGGTGCGGAAAGCCAGTCGTACACCGGAAGGCTGTGACTCCGCCATCGCCAGCTGGCCGTCGGGGATCTGCCGCCGCGCACGCGCGGGCAGCCGGTGGGGGAGCGTTCCGCGATCGGTGTGCTCCAGATCGAGTGCGCCGCGGACAAGGGTGGCGGTGATGGGGGTGGTGATCATTTCTCCGGTCATTTCCTTCGGGGCCAAGCACGCAGCAGGACGTCGAGCGCGTCGAGGATCTCGGTCCAGCTTTCCTGCGAATCGGGTGAGCTGTGACTGAAGCCGCCGGCGGACTCCAAACCGGCATAGCCACTGAAGACGCTGCCCAGCAGCCGTACGGCATGCGTCTGATGCGGCTCGGCCAGGTCGTAGCCACGCAGGATCGCCCGCATCAGCCGCGCGTGCCGGACGCCGGCGCTGGTGGCCGCAGTCTCCGGGGCGAGCCGGAACCGGGCGGCGGTGAAGCGGCCGGGATGCTCCACCGCGTAGTCACGGTGGACGTTCGCCAAGGCGATCAGCGCGTCCCTGCCCGCCAGCCCGGCCACCGCCGTGGAAGCGAGGTCGGCCAGTTCCGTCAGTGCCAGCAGGGCGATCTCGGTCTTGAGCTCGTGGGCGTTCTTCACATGCGAGTACAGGCTCGCCGTCTTGACGCCGCACCGTTTGGCGAGCTCCGTCGGGGTCACCTGCTCGAAGCCGAGATCGTCGGCCATCTCCGCTCCAGCGCGGACTACGCGCTCCGTGGTCAGTCCCGCTCGTGCCATGATCACCACGTTACCATAGTCCATTCTGTACTTGCCTAATAGCCTTAGGAAACAAAACGTGGGTTCGGTAGCGCACGGCCCGGCGGAGACTGGGCGCGGTCCGAACGGAGGTGAGCGCGATGAACACAGTGGACCCGGCCAAGGCCCGGCATGATCGCATCGAGCACTGGCGGGGCGACCGTCGTCTGCTCGTCGGCGCGATCGTGGCTTCGGCCGCCGCCCTGTTCTGCGGATTCTTGACCGGACACGGTTTCGGCGCGATCTTCGAGCAGTTCCGGACTATGGCGATCGACAGCGTCTTCGACGACCGCGGGGACGACAAGCCACCGTACGAGGCGATCTGGGGGACCTTCGGCCTGCTCGGCTGCATGGCCTCGGGCATCCTCGCCAGTACCGCCATGCGGCGCTATCAAGGGCGTCCGTCGGGACCGGCGTTCCCGGCCGTGCTGATCTTCGCGGCAAGTACCCTCGGGTTCTGGGTTTCGTCGCGGGAGTGGCTTCCGCCGCTTGCCGTCGGCGTCGCGGTCGACCCGGTCTTCCACACGGACGAAGGGTGGGGATTCTGGGGATGGCTGCTTTACTACGCGGATTGGTGGGCGCCCGCGTTCCTGCTCGTCCTGACCTGTTTCGCGCTGTCGTACGCCGTCCGTGTTTCCCGCCAGTACGCCGAAATGGTCCGCATCCGGGACCAGCTCCTGAGGTCCGGATGGCGCGTACCCGCCCGGATCGTCGACTTGAAGCTGCGCCTGGGTGGTGACGAATCGGGAACCCGTGTCGTCGGCGCGACCGTCACCGTGTCGTTCGTCGACCCCGCCGGCGTCCGGCACTGGGTGACCCGCCGCACGTCGGACACCACGATCGCCACCGCCGAAGTGCTGTTCGATCCGGCCGCGCCCACCGACGACAAGAAGATCTTCGTGGCGTTCCGGCGTCACCCCGCCCTGAGTGACTGGCTGCCCGCGGACTGAGCCCGCCCTGAAAGTCTGGAGTTACGTCCATGACCGCTGTCCAAGCTCCCGCCCGGATCGGGCCGGTCGCCCTCTTCCGGGGCTTCCTGGCCGGAGCCGTCATCGGGACGACGTTGTGTGCCTTCATCGTCGGCATCATTCTCGAGAGAGTCCCGCTGATCATCGCCGCGGTGGGGCTCCCGATCGTCTACGGTGTCCTGCTCTTCCTCGCCGGGATGCCGCGGCGTGCCCGTGAGGCGGCGATCGTCCCGGTGGTCGCACTCGCCAAGATCGAGAGCGTGCGGGCGGGTGGCACCGAAACCGGCGATGTCCCGGTCGACATCGTCCTTACCGTCGCCCCCGACGGCGCGGCGACGTACCGCACGGAGATCACCCACGGTGTCAACCTGATCAACCTCTCGGAGTACCGGCCGGGCCGCGTCCTCGTCATCCAGTACCGGCCGGACCGGCCGTGGAAGGCGAAGGTCGTGGAGCGGCTGTCACCGGAGTGGGAGCGCCGGGTGGCCGGAGCCGTCATCGAGTCCGCTCCGGAGTCCAGCCTGGTGAGCGCGCCACCCGAGGGCTGCGCGGTCAGCGCCCTCATCCTTCTCGGGCTCGTGCTCGGAGCGGCGGCCGTCCTGCTGGTGTTCCGTGCGGAACTGTTCGGCCCGGAGGCGCGTACCGGATCGGAGGAGACGCAGTCCTCGACGTCTTCCAGCGTGACCACGTCCTCGTCGGGCTCCGCCACGGTCACCGTCTCCCGATCCTTGCTGGGTGAGGGAGAACTGCGCCGGGTCATCGACTCACTGGCACAGACCGCGGACGTCTCCCAGGTGATCACCGTGGTCGTCGAGGACCGGCGGCTGACCGTGGTCTTCGCGCCGACAGACGCGCTGGTGCCACGGTTCGACCTTCGCGCGCTGGCCGTCGACCGCGTCCCGGCACTGGTCCGGCGGGGCACGACCACTCTCGACGTCGGGACGCCGCAGACGTGGCAGGTCATGGCCGTCCCGTTCGGAACCGAGGTCTCCCTGCGTGTCATCGTGACCGGGCCGGAGGGCAGTGGCTCGGTGGCGGACGGGGGATAGGGGCCGTCTCGCCTTGCCTGACCGGCCAAGGGAGTTGCCCCGCTGGTAGAAATGTCCGATGCGGGATTTCTTCAAGGGTTTCCGGATGTTCGGGCAAGGCCTTGGCATCCTGCTGCGGTCGCCGAAGCTGTTGCTGATCGGGGCACTGCCCGCGGTGCTGACCACGATGCTGCTGCTCGGCGGAGTCGTCGCGCTGGCGTTCTGGGTCGACGACCTTTCCGCGCTGATCACCCCGTTCGCCGACGACTGGGAAGCGGGTCTGCGGACGGCGGTGCGGGTGGTGGCCGGCGTCGCGGTGTTCGCGGTGGCGCTGGCCATCGCCATGATCGGGTTCATGGCGATCACCCTTGCCATCGGTGGCCCGTTCTATGAGCACATCGCGGAGAAGGTCGAGGACGACCTCGGTGGCGTCCCCGGCGCGATCGACCTGTCCGGCTGGCGGTTGCTGGTGATGGGCCTGCGGGACGGTCTGCTCCTGGTCCTGCGCTCACTGGTGTTCACGATCCCGCTCCTGATCGCGGGTTTCATCCCGGTGGTGGGGCAGACCGTGGTGCCGGTTCTGCTGGCGTTGGTCACGGCGTGGTTCCTGGCGCTGGAACTGATCGCCGTGCCGTTCTACCGGCGTGGCATGGATCTGAAGCAGCGACGACTGCTCCTGCGCAAACGTCGCGCGCTCGCACTCGGGCTTGGCGTTCCCGTGTCGCTGCTGTGCCTGGTCCCGTTCGCCGCGCTGATCGTGATGCCGGTCGGGTTCGTCGGCGGTGTCCTCGTCGCCCGTGAGGTTCTCGCGGAGGACGTGGCCGATCAGGCGGTGACCTGAGGCGGCGCCGACCGTTCGTGGGCTTCGCGGAGAACGCCGAGGAAGGTGTCGACCGATTCCGCGCCCGAGACGCCGAGGGTGCGGTCGAAGACGAAGAACGGCGCGCCGCCGGCACCCAGTTGCCTCGCCTCGCGAGCATCCTGCCGGACAGCGTCCCCGTAGTCGTCTCCGGCCAGGACCTGGCGGGTCTCCTCTTCGGGCAGGCCGATTTCGACGGCCAGCCGGACGAGGGTCTCGGTGTCGTCGAGGACCTCTCCGTCGACGAGCAGCGCGTGCAGCAGCCGTTCGTGGGCGCGGCCACCGAGGCCGCGTTCTCCCGCGAACTGGGCGATCCGGTGGGCGTCGAAGGTGTTGCACATGTAGGCGCTTTCGAAGTCGTACTTCAGCCCCTCGGTCGCCGCGGGCACGTTGACCCGTTCGACCATCGACCGCACCTCGTCGAGGGTGCCGCCCATCTGGTCCATGAGGGCTTCGTAGAGCGGCCGGGCGGCATCGCGGGGGTAGTTCGGGGCGAGCTGGAAGCTACGCCACACGACCTCGACGTCGTCGCCGTGCTCGAACTGGCCGATCGCCTTGTCCAGACGGCGTTTGCCCAGGTAGCACCAGGGGCAACCGACGTCGGACCATACCTCTACGCGCATCATCGGCCTTCCGGTTCGCGGGAGCGGTGCTCCCGTATCGATCTGTTGGATAGATGGTCTCGTGCCAAGATTATCTGAACCGGCAGGCGATGCGCTAGCATGGGCGGGGTGACAGGTTCGACGGTCGGTGCGCTCCCGGTGGGGCTGGACGACAATCTCGGTTGGCTCCTCGCCCAGGTTTGCCGTGCCCACGGATCCGTGCTGGAGCGCGCGGTCGCCGGTATCCCACACGGTCTGCGGGGGTTCCAGGCCCTGTGCGGTGCCGTGCACGAAAGCGCGCGGAACCAGGCTCAGCTGGGCAGGCAGCTGGACATCGACCGCACCGTGATGGTGTATCTGGTCGACGATCTGGTGGCGGCCGGGCTGGTGGAGCGCACGATGGACCCGGCGGATCGGCGGAACAAGCTGATCAGGGGTACCGAGGCGGGCCGCGCCCGGCTGGAGGAGACCCGTGCCGCCATCCTCGCGGCGGAGGCGACGGTGCTGGCACCGCTCGACCCGGAGGATCAGGAGCGGTTCCGGGAGATGCTGCGTACCGTGGTCGCCTACAATCTGAATCTCGTCGCCGAAACGGAATGACGTCGATCAACTGAATTCCAGGGGTCGTAATGGATCGCCATTGTGGCCTTTCGGTTGCTCCCGGAAATTCTTGACAGGCCGCCGGTGTCGCTGAATCATTGTCGGTATGTCGAATGACTCTCCTCCTTCCCTGTCCGATGAATTCGCCGGAAAACGTGCTGTCGTAACCGGGGGCACCCGGGGTATCGGTGCCGCGATCGTGGCAAGGCTCGCGGCGTCCGGCGCCAAGGTCGTCACCTCGGCGCGGACCGAGAAAAACGATATGCCGGAAGGGGTTCACCTGGTCGTCGCCGACGTCGGAACCCGGAAAGGCGTCGACGAACTGGCCACTTCCGCGCTCGAACTGCTCGGCGGCGTCGATATTCTCGTGAACAATGTCGGCGAGTCCAGTCTTTACCCGGACGGGCCGATGAGCATTCCGGACGAGGAATGGGTCCGGTGCCTGGAAGTCAATTTCCTTTCCGCGGTACGAATGGACAGGGCATTGCTTCCCGCCTTGACCGAGGCACGCGGTTCCATTGTCGCGATCTCCGCGCTGGCGGTGCGGGCACCGCAGCCGGTGATGCTCGATTTCGCGGCGTCGAAGGCGGCGTTGTCGGCTTACGCGAAGGGGCTTTCCCAGGCTGTCGGCCCTCAGGGAGTGCGGGTCAACACCATCCTCCCCGGCTTCGTCGACACCCCGGCGGCCCGCAAACTCGCCCGCATCGTCGCGAAGGAAGCCGGAACGGACTTCGACACCACGTACGCGAACCTGGGTGGGCCGACTCCGCTGGGGGCGCCGGGTAAACCGGAGGACGTCGCCGAGATGGTCGCGTTCCTCGCGTCCGAGCGCACCGCCTGGATCACCGGCGGGGTGTTCGTGGTGGACGGGGGAAGGCTGGACGCGCTGTGAGCGGTGCCCGGTGCTCCTCTCGACGCTGAGGGGAGCACCGGGCACCGGCTTCACCAGCCGACCGGCATCCGGTCCGGCGCGCGCAGCAGGCTGTGCTTCTTCCACTCGGGTTCCCCGGACAGGTGCAGATCCGGCAGTTTCACCACCAGTGCGCGCAGGGCCTCCTGGAGCTGCAGCCGGGCGAGCGGGGCACCGAGGCAGCGGTGGATACCGTGGCCGAAGCCCAGATGCGACTTGATCTCGCGGTCCAGCCGCAGTTCGTCGGGCGAGTCGAACTGGGTTTTGTCGCGGTTGGCCGCGCCGTGCGAGACCAGCACGGGTTCGCCCGCCCGCACCAGCGTCCCGCTGACTTCGACATCTTCGGTCGCGTAGTGCGCGAAGAGCGCCGTCAGGCCGAGCGGGACGTAACGCACCAGTTCTTCGACGGCCTTGGGAATCAGTTCGACGTCGTCCTTGAGCCGGGCCCACTGGTCCGGCAGGCCCATCAGGACGTAGGAGAAGTTGGCGATCTGGTTGGCGGTGGTCTCGTGGCCGGCGATGAGGATCGCGACACAGAGGTCGACCAGTTCCTCCTCGTTGAGCCGGTCACCGTCGTCGCGGGCCTCGACGAGTGCGCTCAGCAGATCGTCGCGTGGTGCGACGCGCAGTTCGGCGATCAGGGTGTGCATGTACTCGCGCAGCTCCAACAGGGTCCGCTCGGCCTCCTCGACCGAAAGGTCGTCACCGCCCAGCACCTTGTCGCTCCAGACGCGGAACCGGTCGCGGTCGGCGAGGGGGACGCCGAGCAGTTCGTAGATCACCTCTTCCGGGATGATCAACGCGTACCTCCGCATCAGGTCGCCGGGTTCGCCGTCGGCCACCATCTCGTCGACAAGCCGCTCGGCCAGCGCGCGGACCTGGGTGCGGAGCGCCTCGACGCGGCGCATGGTGAACGCCTTCGCGACCAGTGTCCGGAGGCGGGTGTGGTCGGGCGGGTCGGTGGTGAGGATGCCGGTGAAGTTCCGGCCCTCCGACATCCTTGGCACGTCGTGATCGAGTGACATCGCGCGAGAGAAACGGGAGTCGGCGAGAACGGCACGCGCGTCGTCGTACCGGGTGATGAGCCAAGCGGAATCGCCGAAGGGCATCCGGACCTTCGTCAGTCCCGGCGTGAGCTGCGCCTCACGGTAGCTGTCGTCCAGTTCCAGCCCGCACGCGTGGTTGAACGGATAGGTGGTGGTCGTCTGTTCGGCGCTGTCTGCGCTCACGGTGTTTCTCCTTCACCAATGGGAAAACGACGGGGGGTCACCAGGCGACCGGCAGTGCGCCCGGACCCCGGATCAACATCTCCGACTTCCACCTGACGTCGCCTGCCAGATACAGCCCCGGCAGCTCGTGCACCAGCGCGCCGAGCGCTTCCTGCAGTTCGAGCCTCGCCAGCGCCGCACCCAGGCAGTGGTGCGCGCCGTGGCCGAACCCGAGATGGCTGTTGGCCTCCCGGTCGAGGACCAGGTCGTCCGGGCCGTCGAACCGCAGCCCGTCCCGGTTCGCGGCACCGACCGCCACGAGCACCGGTTCTCCCGTGCGCACCAGGACATCGCCGATCTCGACGTCCTCGGTGGGATACCGCGGGAAGCTCGCGGTGGCGATGAGCGGGATGAACCGCATCAGTTCCTCGACCGCGGCGGGCAGCGACTCCGGGTTCGCGCAAAGCCGCTCCCAGGCGCCGGGCCGGGTCAGCAGCACGTACACGAAGTTGGCGATCTGGCTGACGCTGGTGTCGTGGCCGGCGACCAGGATGCTGATGCACAGCTCGACGAGTTCGTGTTCGTTCAGCTGGTCCCCGACGTCCCGTGCTTCGATGAGCGCGGTCATCAGGTCGTCGCGCGGCGTGGCGCGGTGGTCCTCGATGAGGCCCGCCATGTACGCCCGCAGTTCGGCGAAATTCTGTTCGTATTCCTCGGCACTGAGCCCGCCCAGCGCGGTGACCGCCTCGGTCCACGCGCGGAACCGTTCGCGGTCCTCCACCGGGACGCCGAGGAATTCGCAGATCACCGCGACGGGCAGGGGCAGCGCGTAGTCGGCGACGAGCTCCGCGGGCCCGTCGTTTCGCCGCATCGCGGCGATCAGCTCGCGGGAAAGTTCGGCCACCCTCGGCCGGAGCCGTTCCACCCGGCGCATGGTGAAGGCCTTCGCCACCAAGGTACGCAGCCGCGCGTGGTCGGCGGGCGACGTCATCAGGATGCCGCCGCTGCGGTGGTATTCGGCCATCCGCGGTTCGTCATCGGGGTTCGCCGTCGCCGGTACGAACCGGCGGTCGCCGAGGACGAACCGGGCGTCGGCGTAGCGGGTCACGAGCCAGGCCGGGCGGCCGTAGGGCATCTGGACCCGGACGAGACCGGGGGTGTCCCTGGCCTCGGCGTAGGACTCGCTCAGCGCGAGCCCCACCTCTTCGTCGAACGGGAAGGTGATCGGGGTCGTTGGCAGGATGGTCATGGCCGGACTGACTCCTCACTGGAAGCGGCGCGCGTCACGCGATGTGCAGGCTCCGGTAGTGCCGGTACTGACGGACGCTCAGCGGAGCGGGGAGACCCTCGTACAGATCGGCCATCGTGTGCCGCATGGTTTCCCGGTGGGCGTCGTGTTCCGCCTTCGTCTCCCATTCGGAGTAGAGGAGCGTGCATTTCCCGTCGAGTCCGAGGTGGAAGCTGCCGGTGATCGGCTGGTTCAGCTCGGCGAGCGACGACGACCGCTCCAGCAGCGCGTCGACGAACTCCCTTGCCCGCTCGGGTCCGGGACTCACCCGGATCACGATGTTGAAGCAGCCCGCTGTCCGCCCCGGGTCGACGGGACCGCTGCGGTACAGCCGGAAACGCAGCCGGGCGGGTTCACCCGGGAGGTCCGGGCGCAGCACCTCGCCGTCGCCGTCGGTGCGCCATTGGCTGATGGTGGTGATCACTTCGTCGTCGTCGCTGGCGAAGCAGGCGACGGACAGCAGATCCGGGGACGGGTCGTCGCTCCAGCCGGCGAGGATCTTCTCGGCCCGTTCGTCCGGTGACTCGCCGGCGCCGACGGCGTTGATCTCGATCAGGGAGCTGACGGCTTCGGGCCGGTCCATCACCGGTGGGCGGGACGGGGTCACGGCCGGTCTCCCGGGCCGACCACCAAGGCCGTTCCGTAGACCATCGGGCGGGCGGTGATGTGCAGGTCGTCGTCGTCCATCATGCGCTGGACCGCGGCCCGCCATTCCGGATTCGTCCGTGCCTTGGCGAGTGCTTCGCCGCTGTCCCAGTGGACGACGTTGACGAAGCCGAGGTCGGCGTTTTCGTCCATGGCCCGGTACATCTTCGCCTGGACGAAGCCGGGTTGTGCCGCCATCACCGTGACGTTGTCCTTCCACCGGGTCAGGAACAGCTCCCCTTGCCCGGCGGGGACGGTGAAGGCGTTGATCATCGTGACCGCGTCGGTGACGATGGCGTCGGTGAGGCCGACGGCCTCGTCGGCTCGTTCTCCCACCGTGGTGTGGGCGAGCCGTACGGCTTCGCTCATGAGCACTCCTTGTTCGGTGATCCGGTCGGGGAAACGCGCGTCATCCCGCGCGGTAGGGGCGGACGGCTTTCGCGTCCCGCAATGCCAGCGCCCACCACAGCAGCTGGTCGATCATGAGTTTGGCGGCGCCGGCGCAGCCGTCGGCGTCCACCGGGACGCCGTCGGGGCCGAAGGTGGCCTGCCCGCCGTGGAAGCTGACCGTCTCGCGGATGCTGACGGCGTGCAGTTCGGCGAAGACCTGGCGGAGGTGCTCGACGGCACGCAAGCCGCCGGACATACCGCCGTGGGAGACGAACCCGACCGGCTTCGCGCCCCACTCGGTGAGGTGCCAGTCGATGAAGTTCTTCAGTACCGCGGGAAAGCTGTGGTTGTACTCGGGGGTGACGACGACGAACGCGTCCGCGGCCGCCAGCCTCGGCGCGGTCTCGGCCAAGGCGGCGACGTCCGCGGGGTCGGGCTGATGGCTGGGGCCCCCGGCACTCAGTGAGACGTCGGCGAGGTCGACGACGTCGACTTCGATGTCCTGGCGTTCGGCCAGCCGGTCGCCGAACCAGGTCGCGACGGTCGTGGTGAAACGGCTTTTGCGTGCGCTCCCGATGATCAGGGCGACGCGTACGGCGCGGTCGGTCATGGAACTCCTCTTCTGCGGTGGTCGGGATGTTCAGGTGCCGGGCGCGCCCCGGCGGAGTCCGGTGAGCGCGGCGGCCAGCCCGGCCGCCGCCGCGATACCCATCGGGACGAGCGCCGTCCGGAGGTCGTGCTCGACGCTCAGCAGGACGGTCGCCGGGATCACGGTGAGCACGGCGCCGAGTTGCACGGCCGACTGGAGGACGGTTCCCGCCGCCGGCCGGTCTGCCGGGGCGAGGCCCGCCGACGCCCCGGCGTTCAGCGCGGCGAACGAGCACAGGTAGCCGAGGCCGAGGAGCACCGTGGTGGTCAAGACGCCGCCGCCGTCCGGGCCGGGGGAGGGATCGGCGAGGTACAGCGCGCAGCCCGCCGCGGTGAAGACCGCTCCCGCCGCGACCGGTTTCGCGGTGCCCCACCGAGGAATCAGCCTGCCCGCGAGGAGCACGGAGAACGCGAGGGTCAGGTACGCGGGTGTGCACACGAGCGCCGCACGCCAAGCCGGCCAGCCGGAACCGTTCTGCAGCTGGAGGTTCAGGAGCACGAAGAGCCCGACGGAGGTGCCGTTAAGACAGGCCGCGCCCAAGGCCGCCCGCCGGACCCCGCCGGTACCGAGCAGTGCCCTGGTGAGCCGGGGCGGGCGCGGAGCGGCGGCGGGATCGGGCGGGAGATGCCGCAGTCCCAGCGCGATCAGCACGACGACGACCGGCAACGGCACCAGAAGCGCCCATCGCCAGCTCGCCGCGCTCAGCACGCCGGAGATCAGCATCCCCGCGGTCGCCCCGGTGGTGCCGAACAGCGAGTACACGAGCATCGCCCGCTTCTGCGCGGATCCCTGTCCGAAGGTCGTGGTGATCACCGCGATCCCGACCGGGGCCGTCACCGCGGCACAGCATCCTTTGACGAGTTCGGCGCCGGTCAGGAGCACCGCGTCGGTCGCGAGCCCGCTCACACTTGCGGCGAGGCCGAACGCGGCCAGTGCGCCCAGGTAGACCGGACGTCGCCCGAACCGCCAGGTCAGGAATCTCCCCGGCGCCAGCGTCAGGCCGAACCCGAGCGGGAATCCCGCGAGGATCAAACCTGCCTGCCAGACCGGAAGCCCCAGGTCGTCGCGGAGTGACGGGAGCGCGACACCCATCAGCACGATTTCGAGCGAATCGACGAGCATGGTCCCGGCGAGCACCGAAAGCAGTGCCCACCGGCGACCGTCCACGGGAGGGGAACGCAGCGTGGCCATCGGGTGGTCAGCCGCCGAGCAGGGTGCCGCCGGTGGCGTCGAGGAAGGCGCCGGTGATCCAGCGGGCGTCGTCGGAGGCCAGGAACGCCACCACGCTCGCGACGTCTTCCGCTTCGCCGACCTGTTTGAAGGCCGACAGTTGTGCCATCTGCTCGACGGCCTCCGGAATGTCGAAGACCGGCTGGCCATTGCGGGTGATACCGGGCGCGACGCTGTTGACCGTGATGCCCCTCGGCGCGAGGTGCCGGGCGAAATGCAGTGAAAGCTGTTCGATGGCACCCTTCGTCATCGCGTAGGCGACCTGATCCGGGTTCGCGAACCGGGTGAGGCCCGACGAGATGTTGATGATCCGCCCACCGGTCCGGAACAGCGGCAGAGCCCGCTGGACGATGAAGAACGGCGCCCGCGCGTTGACCGCGAAGACCCGGTCGAACTCCTCCGGGGTGATCTCTTCCGGAGGGGTGCCGAGCGTGGTCGCCCCCGCATTGTTGACGAGAATATCGAGACCGCTTTCACCGGTGCGTTCTTTGGCTCCGTTCTGGAATGCCTGAATGAGTTCGTGTGCGTCACCAGGAATGCCGAGAACGGCTTGGACGGCAAATGCTTTCCCGCCATCCGACTCGATCAATTCGACAGTTTCCTTCGCCGCCGCCTCGTTCTCCCCGAAATGGACGGCGACCAATGCGCCGTCCCGGCCGAGCCGTACCGCGATGGCACGTCCGATTCCGCGGCTTGATCCGGTGACGAGCGCGGTCTTGCCAGCGAGGTTGCCCATTTGTGCAGTTCCCATCTGTGTTGGGTGGCGGCGACGGCAGGAGAGAGTCGGCGACAACCTGGTCACCGTGGAGTGTTCGTGCGATTCCCGGCGACCCCGGCCGTCAATGGCACAGGTTCCTTTATCCACGGGTTCGGAGAATCACTCAATCCACTGTGATCCGGCTCACCCGTTGATAGTGGTCGGTCCGCAGGTCGGTTTGCCCGCGCATAGTGGTCGGTCCGCAGTAAACGGCTCACGGGCTTGACCAGGGTGCCGGTTTCGGAGTCAGATGGTGACATCGTTCGCATGGGGGCCGAACTTCGTTCTCTTGTTTTCCGACTTCTGGGGATTAATCGCACGCGCCCGTTGTCCGCCGGGTTCGCGTGTCCGTGATGACGACGTCCTGGCGTGAGGAGAGTGCAGTGGATGCTGAGGTGATCGTCGTCGGTGCCGGCCCGGCGGGTCTCATGCTCGCCGGTGAGTTACGGCTGGCGGGGACCGGGGTGACCGTGCTCGAACGGCTCGGCGAGCCGAGCGGTGAGTCCCGGGGACTTGGCCTGGCGATCCGGACCATGGAGGTGTTCGACCAGCGCGGGCTGCTGCCGAGGTTCGGGCCGTTGGAGACCGGGAACTTCGGCCATTTCGCCGGGCTGTTCCTGGACTTCGGCGTACTGGACAGTGTGCACGAGTCCGCGAAGACCGTGCCGCAGTCGCAGACCGAGTCCGTACTCGAGAAGTGGGCGTTCGACCTCGGCGCGGATGTGCGGCGGGGGACCGAGGTCGTCGGCTTGCGTCAGCACGCCGACCACGTCGAGGTCGTCGTCCGCGGCAGCGGCGGGACGCAGCGCCTGAACGCCCGCTACCTCGTGGGCTGCGACGGTGGCCGGAGCACCGTGCGCAAGCTCGGCGGATTCGACTTCCCCGGGAAATCGTCGACCCGTGAACTGTTCCTCGCCGACGTCCGCGGCATCGACGTGCGCCCGCGCATGATCGGCGAACAGGTCCCCGGCGGGATGGTGATGGCGGCGCGGATGCCGAACGGGGACACCCGGCTGGTCATGAGTGAACACGGGAAGCCACCCCGCCCGCGCACCGAACCACTCGGCTACCCGGAGGTGGCCGACACCTGGCGAAGGCTCACCGGCGATGACATCTCCGGTGGCGAACCCGTGTGGTTCAACGCCTTCGGGAACGCCGCGCGGCAGGTCACCGAATACCGGCGTGGCCGGATCCTGCTCGCGGGCGACGCCGCGCACGTGCATCTCGCCGCCGGCGGGCAGGGGATGAACACCAGCGTCCAGGACGCGGTGAACCTCGGCTGGAAACTGGCGGCCGTGGTGCGGGGCCGGAACACCGAGGATCTGCTCGACAGCTATCACGACGAGCGGCATCCGGTGGGCAGGCGCGTCCTCGTCAACACCGAGGCGCAGGGACATCTGATCCTGTCCGGCGCGGAAACCGGATCACTGCGCGCGGTGCTCGCCGAACTCACGGAACTCCCGGAGGTCCGGCGGCATCTCGCCGCGATGGTCAGCGGCCTGGAGATCCGCTACGACGTCGGCGGGGGTGGCCATCCGCTGCTGGGCAGGAGGCTCCCGCATTGGGAGCTGACCACCCCGGACGGGCGGACGGATACGACGGCGCTCCTGCACGAGGCCCGCGGCGTGCTGCTCGATCTGCGGGACAACCCGGTCCTCCGCGAACGGGCGGCCGGCTGGTCCGACCGGATCGACATCGTCACCTGCGGGCCGGTCTCCGGAGAGGACACCACCGCGGTCCTTGTCCGGCCGGACGGGCACGTGGCCTGGGCCGCACCTGGCAGTCATCACGATCTCACGTCGGCGCTCACGCGCTGGTTCGGCGAACCACGGTCCCACTGACCACTGAGCCCGAAAAGGAAGAGGAGTGCGAAACGTGCACAGCAACCTGATCGTCGCCCGGATGCGGCCGGAGTCGAGCGAGGACGTGGCGAAGCTGTTCGCCGAGTTCGACACCACCGACATGCCGCACCGCATGGGCACCCTGCGCCGCCAGCTGTTCAGCTACCACGGCCTGTACTTCCACCTCCAGGACTTCGCCAAGGAGAACAGCGGCGAGCACATCGAGCAGGCCAAGAGCGAGCCGCTCTTCCAGCAGATCAGCGCGGATCTCAAGCCTTTCATCGACGCCTACGCACCGGACTGGCGTTCGCCGTCCGACGCGATGGCAACCCGGTTCTACACATGGGAGCGCGCATGACACGGCGAAGGGTCGTCATCACGGGTATCGGCGTCGTCGCCCCTGGTGGGGTCGGCACCAAGGAGTTCTGGAACCTGATCAGCGAAGGGCGTACCGCCACGAGGGCGCTTTCGCTGTTCGACGCGTCGGCGTACCGGTCGCGGGTCGCGGCCGAAGTCGACTTCCACCCCGAGCGGCTCGGCCTCCGCGCCGCGGAGATCCGCCGGATGGACCGGGCCGCGCAGTTCGCCGTGGTGAGCACCGGCGAGGCGGTCTCGGACAGTGGCCTGGACCTGAGTGCGATGGATCCGCACCGGATCGCCGTCACCATCGGCAGCGCCGTCGGCTCCACGATCGGGCTGGAGAACGAGTACCGCGTGGTCAGCGATGACGGGCGGCTGAACCTGGTGGACCACAACTACGCCCCGCGCGAGCTCTACAACTACTTCGTCCCGAGCTCGTTCGCGACCGAGGTGGCCTGGAGCACCGGCGCGCAGGGACCCGGCACGGTGGTGTCCACCGGCTGCACCTCGGGGATCGACGCCGTCGGCCACGCCGTCGAACTCATCCGCGAAGGTACGGCTGACGTCGTGATCACCGGCGCGACCGACGCCCCGATCTCCCCGATCACCGTCGCCTGCTTCGACGCGATCAAGGCGACCACCGTGCACAACGACGATCCGGAGCACGCCTCACGGCCGTACGACCGCACCCGCAACGGGTTCGTGCTCGGCGAGGGCGCGGCGGGGCTGGTGCTGGAGGAGTACGACAGCGCCCGGCGGCGCGGTGCGCATATCTACGCCGAGATCGTCGGCTACGCCTCGCGATCCAACGCCTACCACATGACCGGGCTGCGTCCGGACGGCGAGGAGATGGCCGAGGCGATCAAGGTCGCGCTCGACGAGGGCAAGCTCGCTCCATCGGACATCGACTACGTCAACGCCCACGGTTCCGGGACCAAGCAGAACGACCGGCACGAGACGGCGGCGTTCAAACGCAGCCTCGGCGAGCACGCCTACCGGGTGCCCGTCAGCTCGATCAAGTCGATGATCGGGCATTCGCTCGGCGCGATCGGTTCGATCGAGATCGCGGCGTCGGCACTCGCCATCGAGTACGACGTCGTGCCGCCGACGGCGAACCTGCACGACCAGGATCCCGAACTCGACCTCGACTACGTTCCGCTCGTCGCCCGCGAGCAGAAGACGGACGTCGTGCTCAGCGTCGGCAGCGGGTTCGGCGGATTCCAGAGCGCCATCGTGCTGGCCGCGCCGGAACGGGCGGTGGCGTGAACACGACGACGGTGGTGACCGGTATCGGGGTCATCGCGCCGAACGGTATGGGAGCCGACGACTACTGGGCGTCCACTTTGGCCGGTGCGAGCGGTATCGGCCGGATCACCCGCTTCGACCCGTCCGGCTACCCCGTCCGGCTGGCGGGCGAGGTCCCTGGCTTCGATCCAGCCGAACACCTGCCCAGACGGCTGCTGCCGCAGACCGACCACATGACCCAGCTCGCACTCGTGGCGGCCGACTGGGCCTTCGCCGACGCCGACGTCCGCCCCGCCGAACTCCCGGATTTCAGCGCGGGCGTCGTCACGGCCAGCTCCGGCGGCGGATTCGAATTCGGGCAGCGCGAGCTGGAGAACCTGTGGAGCCGGGGAAGCAAGGCGGTGAGCGCGTACCAGTCCTACGCCTGGTTCTACGCGGTCAACACCGGGCAGATCTCCATCAGGAACGGGATGCGCGGGTTCACCGGGGTGGTGGTCAGCGACCAGGCCGGCGGTCTCGACGCGCTCGCGCAGGCACGACGGCAGATTCGCCGGGGCAGCAGGCTGATCCTGGCTGGCGGGGTGGACGGCGCGATCTGCCCGTGGGGCTGGGTCGCGCAGATGACCGCGGACCGGATGAGCGTCTCCGACGCGGCCGACCGGGCCTACCTGCCTTTCGATGCCGAGGCCACCGGCCATGTCTCCGGTGAGGGCGGGGCACTGCTCGTGCTCGAAGAGGCGGAAGTGGCCAGGGAACGCGGGGCGCGGGTCTACGGCGAGTTCGCGGGGTACGGGGCGACCATGGACCCCAAGCCGGGCAGCGGGCGCGAGCCGGGACTACGCAAGGCGATCGAGCTCGCGCTGGACGACGCGGCCGTGTCGCCGACCGAGGTCGACGTCGTTTTCGCCGACGCCGCCGCGGTTTCCGAACTCGACAAGGTCGAGGCCGAGGCGATCTGCGACGTCTTCGGTGCCGGGCAGGTCGCGGTGACGGCGCCGAAGACCATGACCGGAAGGCTCAACGCGGGTGCCGCCTCGCTGGATGTCGCGGCCGCGCTGCTGTCCATCAGGGACGGTGTCATCCCGCCGACGATCAATGTGGAGTGCTCCCCGGAGTACGACCTCGATCTGGTCACCGGGACACCGCGGCCGGCGCGGATCCGGCACGCGGTGGTGCTCGGCCGCGGTTACGGCGGCTTCAACGCCGCTGTCGTCGTCCGCGCCGCCTGAGCCCGCACCAGACCATGCCACCGAAAGGGAACACTGATGAGCCGAACCTTCACCGTCGACGACCTGGCCCGCATCCTCCGCGAGGGGGCAGGCGAGGACGGCGGCCTCGATGAATCCACTGTGGACATCTCGTTCGACGAACTCGGGCTGGAATCCCTCGCGCTGCTCGAAGCCACCGTCCTCATCGGACAGCAGTTCGGCGTCGACCTCGACGATTCGGTGCTGACCGATGTCAGCACGCCGAAGGCGCTGATCCAGACCGTCAACGATCGCCTGCTCGCCGCCAAAGCCGGATGACCGGCTCACCGGTCACGCCCACGAACACGGAGGAACCATGACGCAAGCGGACAGCCGGACAGCACTGGTCACCGGGGCCACCAGCGGGATCGGGCTCGCCGTCGCCCGGCAGCTCGCCGAACAGGGGCATCGGGTCTTCCTCGGCGCCAGGACCGCGGAAAACGTGACGGCGACGGTGAAATCCCTGCAAGAAAAAGGCCACGACGCGGACGGCACCACACTCGACGTCCGCTCGCGCACCGACATCGAGACCTTCGTGCAGGCGGCCGTCACCCGGTACGGCGAGGTCGACGTCCTGGTCAACAACGCCGGGCGGGCAGGCGGTGGGGTGACCGCGGACATCGCCGACGAGCTCTGGGAAGACGTCGTCGACACCAACCTCAACAGTGTGTTCCGGATGACCCGCGCGGTGCTCACGACCGGCGGCATGCGGACCAAGGATCGCGGGCGCATCGTCAACATCGCTTCCACGGCGGGGAAGCAGGGTGTCGTGCTGGGAGCGCCGTACTCGGCGTCCAAACACGGGGTGGTCGGCTTCACCAAGGCCCTCGGCAACGAGCTCGCCCCCACCGGCATCACCGTCAACGCCGTCTGCCCCGGCTACGTCGAAACCCCGATGGCCCAAGGGGTTCGCGAGCGTTACGCGGTCGCTTTCGACACCACCGAGCAGGCGATCCTCGACAAGTTCGTCGCGAAGATCCCGCTGGGCCGGTACTCGACCCCCGAGGAGGTCGCCGGACTGGTCGGCTACCTCGCCTCCGATCTCGCCGCTTCCATCACCGCGCAGGCACTCAACGTCTGCGGCGGGCTTGGCAACTTCTGACCATGGTCACCGAAACACCAGAGGAAAGGACGTTCACCATGTCCGGTGCCGGCCCGAGCGAAGTCGAACACGAGATCACCGTCGCCGCACCGGCGGAAGCGGTCTACCGGCTGATCGCCGAAGTGGGGAACTGGCCGCGGATCTTCCCGCCCACCATTTATGTCGAACATGTCGAGCGCGGGGACCGCGAGGAGCGGATCCGGATCTGGGCCACCGCCAACGGCGACGTCCGGAACTGGACCTCGCGCCGCGTGCTCGATCCGGCCGCCCGGCGGATCGAGTTCCGGCAGGAGGTGTCCCCGGCACCGATCGCCTCGATGGGCGGCGCCTGGGTGATCGAGCCGCTGACCGCGACCGAGTGCCGGATCCGGCTGCTCCACGACTACCGCGCCATCGACGACGACCCCGCCGACCTCGCACAGATCGCCAAGGCCGTCGACACCAACTCCCGCAGTGAACTGGGTGCGCTGAAGGCCAACCTGGAAGCGGCGGCGAAAGCGGAGGAACTCACGTTCTCGTTCGAGGATAGTGTCCGCATCGACGGTTCCGCGAAGGACGTCTACGACTTCGTGAACGAGGCGGATCGCTGGGTGGAACGGCTGCCGCACGTCGCGTCGGTCAAGCTCGACGAGCCGACGCCCGGGCTGCAGACCCTGGAGATGGAGACCCGCACCAAGGACGGGAGTACCCATACGACGAAGTCCTACCGGGTCTGCCTCGCCCCGGACAAGATCGCCTACAAGCAGGTGACCCTTCCCGCGTTGCTGGCACTGCACACCGGGTACTGGACGTTCCGGGAGAACGGTTCCGGCGTGATCGCGACCTCGCAGCACACGGTGGTGCTCAATCCGGACAAGATCGCCGAGGGTGTCGAGGTCGACACGGTGAAGAAGCAGGTCCAAGAGGCACTCAGCACCAACAGCACGGCGACCCTGGGGTACGCCAAGGCCCACGCGGAGCCGAGCAGGTGAAGCCGGGGGAGCGGACCCAGGTCGTCGTGGTCGGAGCGGGACCGGTCGGGCTGATGCTCGCCGGGGAGCTGCGGCTGGGCGGCGCGGACGTCGTCGTACTGGAGACCTTGACCGAGCCCACCACCGAATCCCGCGCGTCGACCCTGCACGCCAGGACGATGGAGATCTTCGACAGCCGCGGCCTCCTGACAGCACTGGGCACTCCGCCACGGGACGCCATGGGGCATTTCGGCGGGATCAAGATGGACCTCACCCTCCCCGGCCCGTATCCGGGGCAGTGGAAGGTACTCCAGGCCGCCGCGGCGGTCGTGCTGGAGGAATGGGCCCGTTCGCTCGGGGCGGACATCCGGCGTGGGTACGCCGTCGACGGCCTCGTGGTCACCGGCGACGACGTGGTCGTCGAGGCATACGGTCCGCGGGGTCCGCTCACCGTCACCGCCGAGTACGTCGTCGGTTGTGACGGCGAGGAAAGCACCGTCCGGCGGTTGACCGGCGCGGCGTTTCCCGGCCGGGACGCGGGGCGGGAGCTGCTGCGCGGCGACGTCGCCGGGATCGCCGTTCCCGACCGGCGGTTCGAAAGGCTGCCACGTGGTCTCGCGGTCGCGGCCCGCCGCCCGGACGGCGTCACCCGCGTGATGGTCCACGAGTCCGGCGGCACCCCGGTGCCTCGGACGGGTGAGCCCGCCTTCGAGGAACTGGCCAAGGCGTGGCACCGGGTCACCGGTGAGGACATCTCCGGCGGCGAACCGTTGTGGGTCAACGCTTTCGACGACACCACCCGGCAGGTGGCGCGGTACCGGGACGGCAGGCTGCTGTTCGCCGGGGACGCGGCGCACCGGCAGATGCCGATCGGCGGCCAAGCCCTCAACCTCGGCCTCCAGGACGCGGTCAACCTCGGCTGGAAGCTCGCCACGGTGGTCGCGGGCAGGCAATCGGCGGAGCTGCTCGACAGCTACCACGACGAACGGCACGCCGTCGGCGCGCAGACCTTGGCCGATATCTCCGCGCAGGCGGAACTGCTCTTCGGCGGGCCGGGAATCGAGCCGCTGCGGTCGGTATTCGGCAGGCTGATCGCGCAGCCGGCGGTGCGGGCCGAGCTGGCCGGGACGATCAGCGGGACCGGCCTGCGCTACGAGTTCGGTGACAGCCTGCCCCCGTCGGTGGGACGGCGGCTGCCTCCGGAGCTTCTCGGCGGATCCGCGGTCGCGGCCCTGCTGAGGGGCGGCAAGGGGCTGCTGATCCTGCTGGGCGACCGTGAACTTCTCGCGGCGACGGCGTCGAACTGGGCGGATCGCGTCGAGGTGGCGGTGTTCCCCGAGATCGCCACCCTGCCGCACGCCCTCCTGGTCCGCCCGGACGGTTACGTCGCCTGGGTACCGGACTGCCCCACCCCCCTCGATTCCGCGTTGCGGCGCTGGTTCGGCCCGCCCGCGGACCCGCAGACGGTCAAGGAAGGAGACCCGTGGCGCCTCGCCTCGATGTCGGAATAGCGCTGGGTTACGGCAAGGACGAAGAGCGGCTGGGACACGTTCTCGCGGCGGACGCGCGGCATGCCGAGTCCGTGGGCCTCGAGTCGTTGTGGACCGGTGACCAGCTGATTTCGGATCTGGCGTCGATGCCGGACAGCACCCTGGTGCTGGCGACGGTGGCGGCGGCGACCGAACGGATCCGCCTCGGCTTCGCCGTGATGGTTCTCAGCCAGCGGCCCGTGGCGTGGGCGGCCAAGCAGATCGCGACCCTGCAGCGGCTTTCCGGGAACCGGGTGCTGCTGGGAATCGGGGTGGGCGACGAAAAGCACGGGTGGGACGGCTTCCGCGCGGCCGGCGTCGACCACCGCGAACGGGGAAAGCTGACCGACGAGGCCTTGGCGTTGCTTCCGGACCTCGTGCGCGGCAAGCCGTGCGTGTTCGGCGGGGAGACGGTGCGGCTGGCGCCCGCCGCGCCGATGCCGCCCCTGCTGTTCGGTGGCCGGGCGGCCGCGATCCGGCGGTGTCTTCGCCACGGTGGCACCTGGATGGCCGCGATCGACGCACCGGCGAAGGTCTTCGCCCAGGTACCCGGGATCGCCGAGGAAGCGGCTTCGGCGGGCGTCCCCGTTCCCGAGGTCGTCATCACCGTCGGTCTCGCGCTGGGGAATCCCACCGCCGAGGACCTCGACCGGCAGGTCCGGATCCTCGGCGCGCACGGCCTCACCGAAGCCGAGGCGAACGCCACCATCCTGCGCGGCTCCGCGGACGACGGCGCGGAGTTCCTCGCGTCGCTGGCGGAGGCGGGCGCGACCCGCGTGGTCGGGGTCCCGTTCTCCGGTGACTGGCATGAACAGACGGAGCTGCTGGGCGAAGCGGCCGCCCGTCTTCCCGGAACAACGTCTACGGCAGTCGAGCCGACGAGAGGTGAACGATGACGGAAACCGTGGTGCCCACCAGGGAAGAGCTCGTCGAGCGGGCCGCGAAGGTCGTTCCGTTGCTGCGGGAACGATCGCTCTGGATCGACGAGCACGGGACGATGCCCGACGAGGTGATCGAGGCACTGGAGGAGACCGACATCTTCCGGATGCAGGTGCCCGTCGAATACGGCGGCTTCGAATCCGACGCGCGGACCCTCGTGGACGTGCACGCGGAGCTGGCAAAGGGGAACACGTCGGCGGCCTTCTGCGTGGCCGTCTATTCACTGCAGAACTGGATGACCGCGCTCTGGCCGGACGAGGTGCTGGCGGAGGTGTTCGCGCGGCCGAATGTCCGGGTGTGCGGTGGCGGAGCCCCGACCGGCACCGCGACCCGGGTCCCCGGCGGCTACCGGGTCAGCGGCGAATGGGCCTTCACCAGCGGTGTCCGGCACAGTCACTGGAAGCTGAGCGCGGCGAAGACCTCCGGTCCGGACGGTGAAGGCGGCGTCTTCGCGCTGCTCCCGGTCGAGTCGCTCGAACTGCGTGACGACTGGGACACGGTCGGCCTGGAGGGCACCGGCAGCGTCACCACTGTCGCGAAGGACGTCTTCGTACCGGACAAGCACATCCTCGACGCCGCGGAGTTCATGGCGAAGCCGTGCCAGTCGGAGACGAACTCCACCAAAGGCCTGTACCAGGTGCCGATCCCGGTCACCGCGACGGTCGCCATGGTCGGCGTGCTGCTCGGTTCGGCCGAGTACGCGCTCGCGAGCTTCCTGGAACGGCTCCCCGGCCGCCCGATCAGCTACACCGACTACCAGAGCCAGGCGGCGGCCTCGGTCACCCATCTGCAGGTCGGGGAGGCGGCGATGCTGATCGAGGAGGCGTTGACCAGGGCGAGGCAGTTCGCGGACCGGATGTCGGAGAAGACCCGGGACGCCGAACCCTGGAGCCAGGCCGAACGGATCACCTCGCGGGTCCAGATCGGGCGGGTCGGACAGCTGTGCAAGCAGGCCGTGGAGATCCTGGCTTCGGCGAGCGGAGGTTCCTCCATCTACCGCAAGGTGCCGATCGTGCGGATCCACCGCGACCTGCACGCCATGCTCCTGCACGGATTTTTTAACCCGCAGACGAACATCGAGCTCTACGGCAGGCATTTGTGTGACCAGGAGCCCAACACTACGTATTTCTGACCGGCGCGGTGCACCGACCGAGTGATCTTCGCTGGCACACGGGGAACGGTTGATCAAAGCCGGTCGTATCCCCGGTAACGTCGGCGGCAGACCGCGCGCACGGCGGAAGGTCTCCTTCGGCGCGCCGACGCGCCGAAGGAGACAAGCGCATGTCGGGTACCGGAAACCTGAACGCGAAGACCGTCATCGTGACCGGAGCGACTTCGGGGATGGGCAAGGCACTGTCCCTCCGCGCGGCCGCCGACGGCGCGCACGTGATTCTGGCCGGGCGTAACGAAAAAGCCGGCCGGGAGATCGTTTCGGTCATCGAAGGGGAAGGGGGGACCGCGGCCTTCGTGCCCACCGACGTCACCGTCGAGAAGGACGCGGAGGCCTTGGTGGAGAACGCTTTGCGTCTGGCCGGGCGCATCGACTGCGTATTCAACAACGCCGGCGCCATGACCACCGACGGACTGGTTCCGGACCTCGAAACCGCGTCGTGGCGACTGGGTATCGAGACCAACCTCACCAGCGTGTTCTTCGGGCTGAAATACCAGATCCCGGCGATGGTGGCCGGTGGTGGCGGCGCGATCGTCAACAACGCCTCCCTGCTCGGGGTGCGGGGACAGGCCGGGGCATCCGCTTATGTGGCGGCGAAACACGGCGTTGTCGGGCTGACGAGAGCCGCCGCGCTCGAGTTCGCCGCACAGGGGGTGCGGGTCAACGCGCTGGTGACGGGGCCGGTCGACACACCCGCTCTCTGCTCGACGACCGGGGTGACCGGTCGGGAGGCGATCGTCGCGGACGCCGCGGCGCATACGCCCGTCGGGCGCGTCGGCGACCCCGAGGAAGTGGCGGCGTTCGCGGCCTTTCTGCTCGGCGATGAAACGAAGTTCATCACCGGCGCGGCGCTCACCATCGACGGAGGTATGTCCGCTTGACCGGTGCGAAATCCGTATTTCCCTTGTGTTACAAGCGTTCGTGTGTGAATTTCAGGAACCGGCCGCTGTTGGACACCTCGATGCGGTTACGGTAACGTGGACCTGAACTCGTTGGGGAGCACGAAATTGGTTCTTGTCAAAGGGTTTTGTCGCGTCGAAATCGGGATCACGCGACGGATGGTCGAGAACCGGCTGGGGGACTGTGTTGATGAAGGTCGGCCAGGATGATCCGCTGACAGTGGCGGAAGGCGTTCAGGATGACCGTGTTCCTGACTATTGGGAACAACGGCTCCCTGAGCAGATCCGCCGCACGCCGGACACGATGTTGTTCGGCCATTCGTTTCTCTCCAGACGTTTCCGTGCGGGGGATCGCGCGCCCGCGAACAGGGTCGCGCAGCCGGTTCCGGAGCGGATGTTCGGGCTGGATGAGGAATGCCCCGACGGCGGGCGATGTGCCCATTCGGCCCAAGACTCGTGTTTCGCGACGCAGGCGTACCGGTTGACCATCGCGGGAAACCACCGCGCCACCGCGGTCCGGCTGGCGGAATGCGCACTGGCCGACGAGGCGTGCAAATATCATCTGAACTGCGTCTGGTCCGCGCTGATCACCGAGATCTGCGCCGATGACCTGGTCCGGGCCGACGAGCACTGCGCGAGACTCGCCACCGAATCGTATTGGGCGGATTGTCCGCCCGCCAAGAAGATGCTCTCCCTCCTGCGAGCCAGGATCTGTTCGGTGGCAGGCGATTCGCGGGGTGCGCTGGCGCATTGCCAGGAAGTGCTCGCGGGCGGCGCGCCGGACTCGTTGAAGGCCACGGCCGTGGCGTGGCTCGTGCAGACGCTGGTCATCGTCGGCAGGACGGGACAGGCGCTGGATGTGCTGGCCGAGCAAGGTTTCGCCGGCCCGGTGCCGCCTGGGATCCCCGGCCGGGCCGATCTGCTCGCCGCACGTGGCGCGGTCGCCGTCGCGGTGGGCCGTCCGCTCGACGGCATCGCCGAGTACAGCGCGTGCGGTGCCGAGCTGGACCGGGTGAACATCACCAATCCGGCTGTGGTGCCCTGGCGCCCGCAAGCCGCGCTCGCCGCGATTTCGGTGCGACAGAACGAAACCGCGAAAAACCTGGCGCAGACCGAACTGGCGCGGGCGAGGCGGTGGGGCGCACCGAGCGCCGTCGGCAGAGCGTTGTACGTCGTGGCGGCCATCGACGGCGGGCGCCGTGCCGACAGCTGGGCGGACGAGGCGATCAGCCTGCTCGAACTGGCTCATGCCTGGGTCGAGCTACCCTGTGCGCTGACCATTCACGGGACGATCCTGCGTGACCGTAACGATCTCGGCGGCTCCCGCAAGCAGCTGAACCGGGCGATCGCGATCGCCCGTGAATGCGGTAACAGCTACTGGGAGGCTCAGGCAAGGGCGGCGCTGGAGCTCGTGGTCGAACCACAGAAGCTGTCGCGCCAGGAGGTCGAGGTCCTGAAGCTGGCCACTGTCGGCTACCGGAACACCGAGATCGCCAAACGTCTTTCGCTGGCGAGGAGAACGGTCGAGTTCCACCTCTCCTCGATCTACCGCAAACTCGGGGTTTCGAGCAGGCGTGAACTGCCGTCGTCGGCGGAAATGTGCCTGTGGTTCAGCTGAGACACCCCTTCCGGCACGGCGTCGTGCGCTGACCGCTACCCGCGGCCGGGCCCTGTTCCGGTGTGCCAAGCCGGTTGCGGCGCGTTCGGCCGCCCTGCCAGTATCGAACGTGGATGCCCTTCGCAATGTCGCGAAACCTCTTGGTGTCATGCCGTGGGCGCGTGTTGTCGAGGTGCGGTTCGTCCAGAGGAATCGTTGCGACAGAGGGGATCGATTCACCATGGACAGCCGCTACGTGGCGGATGCCGGCCGCCGTCGTGCCGAACTGGCGCGCACCGCCCGCTGGGCGGACGCGGACGCCGTCGTCCGCGAGGTTCTCGAACAGGCGGCCGAGACCGGTGGTGTGCTGCCGGATCTGGTGTACCTGCCGGGATGTGCCGCACTGGGCATCGCCGCTACGGAAGAGGCGAGCGCCGCCGTGGCGGAAGCGCGGCGTCATGTCGTCGAAGCGATGCTGCTGACGAATCGGGGAACTGACCGGCGGCAGGCGATCTCGCTGGTGCTGCGCGCGCTGGAGGAGTCCGGCTACGAAGACGTCCTGACGTTCTGGTGCGGGTTGATGACGTTGCTCCACGCCGACGAATTCGCGCTCGCCGAACGGGAATGCGCCACGGCCGCGTCGCTGAACCACTGGTCGCGGTTCCCTGCCCGCCGTCGGCTGCTCGACCTGATCAGGGGCAGGATGTGCGCACTGTCGGGGAAACTGCGTGAAGCGCGGTCCGTCTTGGCGGAGCTGGCGAAGGTGCCCTCCGGCTGCGGCGAGGTCGCCGCGATCTGGCTCGTCGAGGTGTTCGCGGAACTGGGTGACGTTTCGAGCGCCACCGATCTGCTGCACGCGCACGGGATGCTGGGTTCCATCGCGGAGGGCCGGGACCGGCCGCTGATACTGGCGGCCCGTGGCGCGGTCGAGTTCGCGGCGGGCCGGTTCGAACAGGGGCTCGAGAACTTCATCGCCTGTGGCCGGGAACTGAGCGGCTGGTCGGTGTTCAATCCGGCGGTCGTGCCCTGGCGTTCGCGTGCCGCGCTGTGCGCTTCCGCGTTGCAGCGGTGCGATCTGGCGATTTCGCTCGCTCAGGACGATCTGATGTACGCCCGGTCGTGGGGAACGCCCTGGACGCGAGGAGCCGCGCTGCACGCGCTGGGCCTCGCCCGGTGTGATGAGCACAGTGCGCAATACCTCCGCGAAGCTGTCACGGCGATTCTTCAGGGAACGACCCAGAGCGAACGTATCCGGGTGTCCTTCGACCTCGGCCTGTATCACTGGCGGCGGCTCGATTTCGAGGATGCCCGCAGGATGCTGACGACCGCGCGGAATTTCGCCGACGACTGTGAAAGCCGGGTGTGGTCGGATCGTTCGCGGGTCGCGCTGGGCAGGCTGAACGGCGACATCACCACCACGGCACTCACCGAGCGGGAAGCGCTGATCGGCGGTCTCGCCCGTGCGGGTTTGAGCAACAAGGAGATCGCCGAACACGCGAACCTCACGGTACGGACGGTCGAACAGCATTTGTCCAGTGTGTACCGGAAATTGGGCATTTCTGGCCGATCGGACATGGCTTACGCGATGGTCAATCCCTGCTTTTCGGCCTAGGGCGTGTCTGGCAAATCTGGGCGCGAACCCCATCGACCAGATTTGCCAGACACGCCCTAGGGCAGGGGCGCCGGAATGACCGCGGGCCTGGGGGTCGCCCGTGATGGCCATTCCGGCGACCCGGGTCAGGCGGGTTCCGGCTGCGGTTCGCGTTGAGCCGAGCCGAGCCGCATCGGTACCAGGACGAGCGCGGCGAGAATGGCCAGCACCACGAGGACGGTGCTGCCCAGATACGCGAACTGGAAACCGGACGCGGCCGCTTCCTTCGGTTCCGTACCGCTTCCGACCAGCGAAGTGGTACGGGAGGCGGCGACGGTGGCGAGCGCGGCGGTTCCCATCGCCGCGCCGATCTGCAGGGTGGTGTTCGCCAGGCCCGAGGCGACACCGGTGTGCTCCGGCGAGTCGGCCGACATGGCGGAGCCGATCACGGCGGGAACCGCGGCGCCCATCCCGATCCCGGCGAGCAGCAGTGCCGGGAGCACATGGGCGAAGTAGTTGCCGTTCACCGGAACCTGGGTCAGCAGCGCCAGACCCGCCGCCACGACGATGAGACCGCCGGCGAGGACCGGGCGGATGCCGAGACGGCCAATCAGCTTCGGTCCGAGCCAAAGCGCGACGACGGCGTTCGCGACCGGGGTCGGCAGGAAGGCGAAGCCGGTGGTGAGCGCGTCGAGGCCGAGAACCTGTTGCAGGTAAAGGGCGGTGAGGAACTGGAAGCCCATCATTCCGGCCACCATGAGGATCATGACGATGTTCCCCCCGGTCACCGGCCGGGAGCGGAACAGGGCCAACGGCAGCAGCGGCGTCGCCGCTTTGGCCTGGCGGAGAAGGAAACCACCCAGCAAGAGCAGGGCGAGGATGAGCAGGGACCAGCGCCTGGTCGGCGACCCGGTGTCGACGATGACGTAGACCAGCAGCATCGCGCCCGCGGTCACCAGGACGGCGCCGATCGCGTCGACGCCTGCCCGCAGGCCCGCGCCGGTGTCCCGCTCGATGAGCGCGAAGGTCGCCACGACGACGACGATGCCGATCGGGACGTTGACCAGCAGCGTCCAGTTCCAGCTGAGGCCCTGGGTGAGGACACCGCCCAGGATCATGCCGATGGACGCGCCGCCCGCCTGCACGAAGCTGAAGAGGCCGAGTGCTTTGCCCTGCTCACGCTGTTCGGGGAACAGGGTGACGATCATGCTGAGCACGACCGACGAGGCGAGCGCGCCTCCCGCGCCCTGGATGAACCGGAAGACGATGAGCATCGTCTGGTTGCTTGCCAGGCCGCAAAGCAGGGACGCGACGGTGAAGACGCACAACCCGATGACGAAGACCCGTCGCCTGCCGATCAGGTCACCCAGCCTGCCCGAGAACAGGAGCAACCCGCCGAAGGGCACGAGATAGGCGTTCACCACCCACGCCAGGCTCGTCGGGGCGAAGCCGAGATCGGACTGGATGGACGGCAAGGCGACGACCACGATCGTTCCGTCGAGCACCACCATCAGCGATGCCAGACACAGGACGACGAGCGCGAGCTGCCGCGAACGGCCGCCCGGCTCGGCATTTTCGAGTACCACAGGACCTCCACCACTGGACAAGGAAACGTCTTCCCCGGGTGACGCCGAAGGTCATCTCGGTTTCAGATCGTCGGGTGGACAGATTATCTGACGGCAAGGCGGTCCCGCTAGCCCCCTCACACCGAGTTCGACATCCAGGCACGCGAGTTACGCGTTCAAGCACGCGAGTTACGTCCCTGAGCACGCGAGTTACGTGTTCAAGCACGCGAGTCACGTCTTTGCCCTGGCCACCAACCCCCCGAACAGGCCGGTCACAGCGAACCCGAGCACCACGCCACGTTCGAGACGGCCGCGATCAGCGTCGGGGTCTCGTGAGTGGTAAGTCGCGTCGTCTGCTCGGTTAGAGTGCAATCGGGCGCGAGGGAGGGCGATGACGACGGGAAAAGGCGAGTCCCGGCTGCGGTCTGCCGTCCTCGCGCGGGCGTGGGAGGACATCCCGGGGGTGGAGGTCCTGTCGTCGGCCGATGGCGGGCCGCTGACCCGGACGATCAAGAAGATCATCGACCCGCTGGTGATCCGTACCGCCGCGCGTCCCCGGCTGGGGCGTCCCGTGCTGGATCCGGCAGCGGCGGCGGAAGTGACGGAGCTGCTGCTCGCCGACGCGCCCCGATTGCGTGCGACCGCGGCCTGGTTCACTCACCTGAAGCGCCAGCGGCGCGCCCTGCGCATCACGGCGGGGAACGTCCAGGACGTATGCTTCCCGCTGGCCTACGAGCTGGCGACGGGCTTCGGCACGCCGGGTTCGGAGGCGGCGGAGACTGCCGCGGCGGCACTGCGCGATCTGCACGGCGAGGGCGGTGCCACGGGTGCCGATCAGCTGACCGGCTACCTGGCGGATCCCAGGATCTCGGCCGATCTGAGCGCGGAACTCCGGCGCCGCTGGCACGCCGAATCCGCCGGGCCCGCGACGGAGGACGACGTCGCGTTGCTCCAGGCCTTCGTCGACGGCCTCTCCGACTCCGCTTGGCGGGACCTCGCCGGATCGGCGACCGGGCACGCTTTCGGTCTCGCCCTGCGACAGCCGGGTGGAGCCGACGCCGTGCTCCGGGCCGTGCGCGCGATTTCCGGGCTGCCCGTGCCGGACCTCGGCCTGCAGCGCGGTGACCGCACCGCCGTCCCGCCGCTCAACCGGCGGGACGAAGCAGGCTCCGAACTCCTCGAACGCAGCGTCGAACGACGGGTACGCGCCACGTTGCGCCGTCTTCCCTTGGCCGAGAGGGATTGCGTCGCCGACCTGGTCGACGACGAACTCGCCCGCGCCGCCGCCGGGTTCGGGCTCGGCCTGCCCGCCTTGGCCGCGTGTTTCGCGCTCGGTGTCGCCGTCGCCCCCGCGCTCCGGCCGCTCGACGGCGCCGCGCCCGCCGGGATCCCCGAGTTCGCGCGGCAGCTCAACGCCCAGGTCGCGCGCGAGGGTTACGTCCTGCATGCCCGCCGGGCACTCGCCGGTGCCACGCCGCTCACCCCGCGGCCCGACGCCGAACTCCTGCGCGATCTGCGTGAGTTCGCCAAGCAGTTCCTCAGCAGGTTATGGGTCCGGCTACACGGTTTCGACGTCCGCGGTGACCTTCCCGCCGACGCCGCCGACGTGCGCGACCTCGTCACCGGCGTCGTCCGCTCGACCTCGCTGGACCTGCGGACGAAGGTGCGCCGCGCACTCGTGGCCCGCCTGCCGGAGCTGGAGGCCGTGTCGTGACGCATCCGGTGCACACACCCGTCATCGCGGCGGACGGCGGTCTCGTCCGCTTCGCGCTCGCCGAGCTGCTCGCCGGTTCCGTGGCGTCGATGCGGATCGAACTCACCGACGCCGGGGCCGCCGAGCCGTGGCTGACCCGGCTCGTCGGCCCGGACACCGCGCTGACCGCGCTCGCCGAGGGGCACGCCGACGTCGCGGCCGGCCCGGAACTGGCCAGGCTGGCGCTGCTGCTGTGGATACGCCACTGGTGGCCCGCCAGTCCGATACTCGGAGTCCCTTCGCTCGACTCGGCGTTGCTGGACCTCGAAACGGCGGTCGCGACGGCCGCGGTCGAGGACGTCGCCGAAGGTCTCCTCGACGGTTTCGAAGCCGGTCCCGCCGAGCTGTTCGACACGGCGATCGCGGACGGCGCGCTCTTCGCGGCCGCGTTCCCGGTCGCCCGAGAGGTCCGCGGGCTGTGCACCCGGCTGGCGGCCTGGTTCGACGCCCAGGACGACGTCGTCCGTGCCGAAGCGGCGGCGGAATCGGCCGCTCGCCTGGAAACCGTGTCGCCGGGCCAACGTGCGTACGCGTTGGCGGCCGGCGCCGATCCCGCCACGTCCGGCGAAGGTGTGCTGGCCGAAGGACGGGCCAGTGTCGACTGGGCGCGCGTTCCCCCGGGCGTCGTGGACGCCGCCGAAGGGACGGTGACCTGGCGGATCGTCACGGCCATGGCCGCCACCCGGCTCGAAGTCGACGTCGCGGGGGCGTTCGCCGACGCGACGCTCACCGCGGTCGCGTTCCACGACGGCGAGCCGTTCGCGGAGGTTCCCTTGGCGCTCGGGGCCGGACGGTTCACCGGGACGGCGGACCTGGACGAAGCCGCGTCCCGGCTGGCCGCGAATGTCCACAGTGGAGGCATTGGGATCGTCGTCGGGGTGGCCGCCGAGGGGGTCGCCGGTACCACGGCGGAGGACAGGGCCGAGGTGGTCGCGCTCGTGCGGGCACGTCCGGCGGAAAACCGGACACTGGCGGAACGGGCCGCGGCCGCTGCCGCCGAAGAGGAGTTCTGACGTGCTCGTCGGTATGCCGCCGCCCCAGACCCCGCCGGACCGCCCGCTCCCGCCCGAAGTGACTCCCGCGACCTCGCATGGCTACAACTGTCGTTGTGTCGCAAGGCATTTCGGTCTCGATCCGGCCCCGTACGGCGAAGTGCCCGCGTGCTCGCTTTCCGAGAGCAAGTACCACAAGCTGCTCATCGAAGCCGCCAAGGTTCAGGACCAGGCCAAACAGCTCGCCGCGGTGCGCAACGCCGCCGGTGCGCACCGGAAGTACGCCCGGATGCGGGAGATCGCGCGGAAGCTCGACCGGACCGACCTCGACCTCGCCGCGGTCAGCGATCTGGCCCACGTCTGCTACTCAGCGGGCGACTTGCGCAACGCGAGGCAATGCGCGGACGCCGTGCTCCAGGCCTTCAAGGTGAGTGCCGCCGCCATCGTCCACTTCGGACAGTACGCCGAGGCGCGGATGATCGAAGGCTCCCGGGAGGTCGCCGAGCGTGTGCTCATTTCCCTTGCCACGGAGGAAGGTGACGTCGCCAAGGCGCGTGAGCTGATCGCCGGGCAGCGCCACCGGGCGGCGTTCCGCAAGGACGCGGGGCCGGACCAGTATCCGCCCGAATTGCTCGACGTCCACGGTTCCGACGAGATGGAACTGCGGATCTTCGAGGTGCGCGTCCGGATCGCCGCCGGAGATCTGGCTGGTGCGCGGGCTGAGCTCGAGGAGATCCTGGCGGCGCTGGACACCATGGCGGAGATCGACGAGATCCGCGAGCGGGTCACCCACCAGCAGGCCATGGCCATGGCCGAACGTGCCCGGATCCGCCAGGCGGCCGGTGAGGACGCCGACGCACGGGCTGACCTGCTGAGGCTGAGCGCTCAGCACGTGGGCGGCCCGCTGGCCGCGAAGGCCGACATCGGGCTGGCGGAAGCCCGTGCCCTGGCCGGGGATCTCCCCGGTGCGGTCGCCGCGATCGTCGCCGCCCGCGACGAACTCGCGGCGGCGGGCCAGACCGGCGACGTCGCGGAGGCGAGCCACGCGCTGGGCACGTTGCTGCTGTATACGGGCGACGTCGCGCAGGCCAGGGCACAGTTCGAGCACGCGAAAACGATCCGGACGGCCAACGGGGACGTTCCGGGACTGCGCCTCGTCGACACGGCACTGGCCCGCTGCGCCGCGGCGGAAGGCGACTGGACGACCGCGGAGGAGTACGCGGACCGGGCCAGGGAATCGGCGCGGTCCTCGGGGGACTGGTCGGACCACCTGCACACGGACTTCGTGGCGGCCTCCATCGGGTTCGCACGCGGAGACGACCTGCGGGCGGTGTTGGATTTACTGCTCCCGCTGACCCTGGCGGCGGCGGAGTACCGATTCGAGTTCACATCACCTCAGGCGCGCACGGCGTGGGCACGCGACGTCGCGGCACCGACGCTGGGGCTGGCGCTGGCGTTGCTGACGCGGCTGAACGAGCCGAGGCTGGCGGCGGAACTGATCGAACGCACCTGCGCGGTCGGCGCGTACACGGGAGTGGAGGGGCCGTCGCTCGACCTGACCGGGACACTGCCGACCCTCGAAGTGCTGCTGCCGTCCACTGAGGACGATCGGCTTCCCTTGGCGGCCCTGGGTTCCGTCACGTCGTCGCTCCCGCTCCGGCTCGCCCCGCCGCCCGCCCTGCGGTGGTCCCCGGGATCGGCCATGGAAATGGACTCCTGGCTCGGCAAGGCCGTCGAGAGGTACCGTCTGCCGCCGCTCGCGACCGGGACCGTCGAGACCTGGCCCGCCGCCCGGCCCGGACGTGAGACCTTCCTCCTGCGCTTCGCCGACGCCGGGCACACCTTCCTCACCTGGCGGACCACCGAGGACCTTGACACCGTCCACACGCATCCACTCGATTTCGCGCTGGTCGGGACGGCCCGCGAGTTCCTGGACGCCGCGTCGCCGACCCCGCACGAGGGCGAAAGTGTCGCCGACGCCGTCCGGCGCTCCCTGAGCGAAGAGGCGTTCGGCAGTTTCGAAGGCGAACAGCGCCTGGCCAGGGTCCTCGCGCTCAACCTCCTGCCCGCGGACCTCGTCGAACGGCTTCGCCGCGCTGCCGCCAGTGGAAGCCGGCCGCTGCTGCGCGTCCAGCCGTCGCCGAGTCTCGCCGGTGTCCACTGGGGACTGCTGGCCCTGCCGGACCGGCGAGCCGATCATGTGCTCGACCTCGGCGAGATCGGCACCTGTTTCGACAGTGACGAGCGTGTTCTCGACGTCGCCGACGTCTCACTGCTGGCCCCGGCCGGGATCCCGCGTCGTCCACCCGCCCCCCACGGCCCGCCCGTCTACCTGCTCGATCCGAAGATCCCCGGCCAGAGCGCGTTCGGTGAACTGGGATCCGTACTCGGCAAGCAGGACACGACGTCCCCGCTGATCCGGCACCTGGACGCGCGGCTGGCCGACGGCCCTGTCCTTCCCGCCGCCGCACGCGGGCTCGATCTGGTCCGCCGCACCGACACCGACCGGCGCCTGCTCGCGAACCTCCTGGCCGAACCGTGTTCGCGGCTGGTGTTCGTGGGACACGTCAGCCGCGTCCGTGACGAGTACGGCGCGCAGACCGCACTGCACCTGTCCTGCGCGGCAGGCCTGCCCGGTACGGCCACGCCGATCGGGGAGCACCGGCCGTTCACCGCCGCCGACCTCGCACTGTCCGAAGTGGACACCATGCCCGCGCGAGTGGCGCTGATCGGCTGCGCCAGCGCGAGTGACTTCGGTCTGGCGGAACCGTTCGGTGTGCTGCTCGCCGCCGTCGCGGCAGGCGCGGGGCTGGTCGCCGCGACCGTCTGGGCCCTGCCGACGTCGGCCGCGGTGCCGGGCGCGGACCCGATGGCCGAACTGGTCATCGCCGTCGACAACGCCCTCGCCGGGGAAGACCCGGTCACCGAGCTGAACGCCTGGCAGCGGTCCCGGCTCGCGCTCTGGCGCGAGCAGCCCGGACCGGCCCGCTCGCCGGTCTTCTGGGCGCCCCTGACCTGCCTCGACGCCACCGACGACGCGAAAACCTGGGTTCGGTAGCAAGCCGGCCGTCCGAAGCTGTGTCCAGCAAGAACGACACGGCGAAAGGGCGGGACCCGATGTTCAAGAAGATCCGCGACAAGATCAACGACGCGACGCAGCAGGGCATGGCCCGGGGTACGCAGGACTTCCAGCAGCACGCCGAGCAGTTCCGGCGGGCGGCCGCCGCGCAGGGCCACGACATCACCCCGCAGCTGCCGACGCCGCAGCTGGCCGCGCAGGCGTTCCGTAACCTCAACGCCGACCCGGACATGGCGGCCTTCCTGGCGCTGCCGATGGAGGAGCAGCTGCGCCAGCAGCAGGAACTGCAGGCCTACGGCACCGAGCTGCGGCGTCTTTACGACACCTGCGAGCACGCCACCCTGGTGGTCCACGGCCTGGAGCCGACCGGCCGGAAGATCGCCGGGCAGGCGCAGTACACCGCGACGCTCGACGTCACCCGCGCCGACGGCACCACCTACCGGACGGCGACGCTGCTGATCACGCCGCTGGCGACGATCCAGCAGTACGCGCCCGGAACCCGCCACGATGCCCGCGTCGACCCCGCCGACCCGGCGAAGGTCGCCGTGTTCGGCCCGATCGCGTAGGCGGCGGCGATGTTCGGCTCCTTCGAGTTCGGCCTGCCGGGAGACCCCCGGCAGGCCCGCCGCCCCAGCCCGCGCCTCTGGCTGCTCGGCGTGCCCACGACACTCGCGTGGGCGGTCGCGGGCTGGTCGGGCACCCTCGGGCTGCTCGACGGCTTCCGGCTGATGTCGCTCAACCGCGTCGGCTCGTGGGGGGCCGACACGGGCCCGGCGGTCTCACTCGTCCTGTTCTTCAGCATCTCGATCACGGTGGCTTCGTCGCTCGGGTTCGCGATGCTGTGGGGCGGCGGGATGTCGTTGCGGGGGATGGGGGTCGGCTTCCGGGCCAGCACACTGGCCGCGTGCCTTGGTATCGCGCTGGGCAGCGGCTTCGCGATCCCGTCGTGGACGAAGCCCGAGTCGATCGGGCAACGGCTGCCCCTCGGCGGCGGCGCGGCGGAACCCTGGACCGACGTCGACTGGATCGTTTACTACGAGCCGTATCTGGTCCCCGGGGTGGCCGGGGTGTCGGCGCTGGTCATGGTGATGGTGCTGGTGCGGGCCTTCGTGACCAAGGCGGAGGCGGACGACCACGCGCAGGCACTGGCGCAGACCGGCCGTCAGGTGCTGGGCCACGTCGTCGGCATCGAGTTCACGAACATCTGGGTGATGGGGAACCCGCGGTTCACCGTGCAGGTCCGGTTTCCCACGGACGAGGGGGAGCGGACGGTGATCACGACGATGATCACCCCGCCGTTGCAGGCCCCGTCCCGTGGCTCGACGGTGAAGGTCACCTACGACCCGCGGAACCCGGACTCGGTCCAGGTCGATCCGGACCCCGCCGACCGCGCGGCGGGCGGGAACCTCGGCGCGTTCCTGCCGCCGATGTTCTGACCGGACCCCTTAGGCTCTGATCTTCAGGCGGGAAGAGGGCAGGAGTGCACCATGGACGAACAGACGGCAGAGGTGTCCACCGCGCAAGCGGTCCGTAAGGCGATGATCCGGCTCGTCCCGTTCCTCGGGCTGCTGTACCTGCTGAACTACGTCGACCGCGTCAACGTCGGGTTCGCGGCGCTCACCATGAACGCCGACCTCGGCATCAGCTCCGCGGCGTACGGGCTCGGCGCCGGCCTGTTCTTCGTCGGCTACTTCTTCTTCGAAGTGCCCAGCAACGTCATCCTGCACAAGGTCGGCGCCCGGATCTGGATCGCGCGGATCATGGTCACCTGGGGCATCGTCGCCTCGGCGACCGCGTTCATCCAGGGCGAGGTCAGCTTCTATATCGTCCGCGTGCTGCTCGGCATCGCCGAAGCGGGCTTCTTCCCCGGCATCATCCTGTACCTGACCTATTGGTTCCCGCGACGGCAGCGAGCCAAGATCGTCGCGTTGTTCTTCCTCGCGGTGCCGCTCTCGTCGGTCATCGGCAGCCCGGTGTCCGCCCTGCTCATCGAACACGGTGACGGCGTCTTCGGCTTCGACGCGGGCTGGCGCTTCATGTTCTTCGCCGAGGGATTGCCCTCGATCCTGCTCGGCGTGGTGGTGTTCTTCCTGCTGCCGAACCGGCCTCGCGACGCGAAATGGCTGACACCGGCCCAGCGCACGGCGTTGCAGTCGGCGATCGACGCGGAGGACAGCCGCGAAGTCGGCAAGGAGGTGAGCACGCGATCGGCGCTGACCGACCCGCGCGTGCTCGCGCTGAGCGCCGTCTACTTCGGAATCGTCTTCGGCCTCTACGTACTCGCGTTTTTCCTCCCGCAGGTGATCAAGGGTTTCCAGCAACAGTTCCAGACCAGCTACAGCATCGTGGAGATCGGCCTGATCACGGCGATCCCGTACGCCGTCTCGGCCGTGGCCATGGTGCTGTGGGCACGGCATTCGGACCGCACCGGCGAACGGGCGGGCCATGTCGCCATCGCCGCGTTCGTCGGCGCGGTAGCGATCGCGGCGGCGTTGTACCTGGGTTCGCCGCTGCTGGTGATGATCGCGGTGACCGTCTGCGTGATCGGGGTGTTCGCCGCGATCCCGGTGTTCTGGCAGCTGCCCAACGCCTTCCTCGTCGGGGTGGGGGCCGCCGCCGGGATCGGCCTGATCAACTCGTTCGGCAACCTCGCGGGCTTCGCGGGTCCTTACCTGGCGGGCTGGCTGCAGGGCCTGACCGGCAGCTTCCGCGCCGGGATGTGGGCCGTCGCGTTCTTCATGGCCGTCGCGGGGTTCATCGCGTTGTCCTTCCGCCGCAAGGACGAGCACATCGTCAAGTGAGGTGGTCGAAGTCGCCGTTCACCCACCGGATGTGGGTTTCGGCGCTGCGGTGCACGACGGCGCGGGCGTCCCGGTCGATGGTGTCGCCGCCAAGGGTGTACAGCCGGTCGTAGGGGAAGTCGTCGAGCCGGTCGACGATGCGGCGGACCACGGCCCCGGACATCGGGATGTGCTTGGGGAAGTTGCGCTGGAACGAGACCCAGTCCGGCGCGAGCCCGCCGGTGATGGTGTCCCCGGCGAGGATGCTGCCGTCCGGGGTGCGTGCCACCGCGCTGCCCCGCATATGCCCGCCGAGCCGGATGAGATCGAGACCCGGCAAGGGTTCGGCGCGCTCGTCCCAGAACTCGAAGGCGGGATCGGCGGCGGGCAGCCATTCCCGGTTGCGTTCGTTGACCAGCACCGGAACCCCGCCCAGCGCACGGCTCCAGCCGAGCTGGGCGCCGAACATATGCGGGTGGCTGGTGGCGATCGCGACGACGTCGCCGAGGCCGCGCACGACGTCGAGCACTTCGGTGTCCAACCAGGACGGCGGATCCCAGAGCAGGTTTCCCGTGCGCGTCGTCGCGATGAACGACCAGTGCCCGATCGCGAAGTGCGGATCCCGTTTCACGCTGTGCAGGCCGCGACCGTGATCGCGGTGCAAGGTCTTGTGCGGGACGGAGTTCAGTTCTTCGTGCGTCCACCAGCGCCCGGTGTGCGCGCCGAGGTCACCGGCTTCTTCGATGCCGACCTCGCCGCGGTCGAGGACGCAGCGAGGCGGCTCCGGGGTGGCGGGATGTTCGATACCGCACCTGTCGCAAATCCACATGATCGACAGTGTGCGACCTCCAGTCGACTGGAGGTCAAGAACCCGCCCTCGACCGGGGCCGAGGGCGGGTTCGGCGGGTCAGCTGACGGTCGTCTTGCCGAGAACGGTGTCCTGGCCGGGCGGGTCGAGCGCGAGCTGGACGTCGAACTCGCCCAGCGAACTGTCGGTCACCACATGCGTGGTCGCCGCGCCGTCCACACTGCTGGTCGCTTCACCAGCGGGTGTGCCCGTCGGGATGGTGAACTCGACTTTGCCCTCCGCGGTGAACTTCAACGGGCCTTCGGCGGGCACCGCGGTGTCCGGGATGGGCAGTTCGACGGGGATGGAGACCGACTGCCCACCGGCGAGCGCGACGTTCACCTTCGAGGAGATCGTGCCGGAGACCTTCGTGGCGCCGACCAGCCGGAGCCCGTCACCCGCCGCCTGGCCCGCGTCGACGTCGAGGGTGAACGGAACCGAAAGCGGCGTCCCGGCCTGCGCGGTCGCCGGGATTTCGGCCTTGACGACCACCGCCACCTGCTGGTCGCCGATGAGGGGAAAGCCGCCCTTGTACGTGAGGTTCTTTTCCGCGGCGGCCGCGGTTCCGGCCGCGGTGAGCACTACGGTTCCCGCGATCACCGCGGCGATCCCGGCCGCGCGGAACCGGCGAACACCCTTTCGCGCGAGGGTTTCCATGATGTCGGGTCCTTTCGTCGTTGAATGGGCTCGCAGCCGAATGTAGGTGGAAAGTCACCAACGAGAAAGGAAAAGATCCGTCGCTTTTTCTTTACGCGTTGATTTTGTCACGCGTATGCGGAATAGCGAGATCGGGAATTGTCATGGCAAGGTGGGAAGGGGATATCACGCCGGGATTTTTGTAACCCGCGTGACAGGTGCTCCGGTCGAGGGAACTCCGCCGGACCGGCTACGCTCTTGATCGTGACCGAGCGACCCGATCCGTGGCATCTCCGCACGCGCAGGTTCCTGCGTGCGACGGATCAGCGCGGCGAACTGGTACGCGGGGCACGGTTGCTCCGCAGGCTCGTCCCCGGCGACGCCGACCCGCTCGCGCCGTCGACGGGCCGATCGTCCGATCGGCTCGCCCGGCTGCTCACCGAGGCGGGCGCCGACCGGCCCAGCGCCACCCGTGAGCTGGGGCTGGCCGCCGTTCAGGCCTGGCAGGCCGTCCGGCGATCCGGTACCGAGCCGCGGGCCACGGACGGGATCACGGTGCTGTTCACCGACCTCGTCGGCTTCTCGACCTGGGCACTGGAGGCCGGTGACGACCGCGTCCTCGAACTGCTCCGTGCCGTCTCCGAGGTCACCGAGTCCATCGTCAAGGGGCATCGGGGAAGCGTCGTCAAGGGCCTCGGCGACGGCGTGATGGCCGTCTTCGCCGACCCGGGTGAAGCGGTGAACGCCGCCTACGAGACGTGCTCCGCCGTGAGCGTGATCAAGGCGGACGGCTACCTGCCTCACCTGCGGGCGGGTCTCCATCGCGGGAATCCGCAGCGGGTGGGCGACGACTACCTCGGCGTCGACGTCAACATCGCGGCCAGGATCATGGCCGCCGCGGCCGGCGACGAGGTGCTGGCCAGCGGAAGCGTCGTCGAAGAACTCGACGCGGACGCCGTCATCGTGCGTCCGCGCCGGAACTTCCGAGCCAAAGGAACCCCGAAGGACCTCCGCGTCTACCGCGTCGTACCCCGGTACTCGGCGGCCTAGGGCGTGTCTGGCGAATCTGTTCGATGGGGTTCGTGATCCAGGTGGTTCCTGGTGGTGTGGGCCCTTCGGCCTCGTACTGGACGTACTTGGTCGAAGGGCCCGCGCCGCCAGGGGCCGCCTGGGCGCGAAGACCACGAACGAGATTTGCCAGACACGCCCTAGGGCATCTCCGAAGGCTGCGAGTCCAGTCCTGCCCTTGGCTTCGACCAGCCACCGCGGGTGAAGTCCGGTACCGCGACCGGTTTCCCGCCGCGGGCCAGCGAGAGCACGCTCAACGGCACGGGGGAGCACCAGGCCGCCGAGTCGTAGACGTCGATGTCCGGTACGAGCCCGGCGCGCATCTGCTGCACGATCCGCCACTGGAGCACGTAGTCCATGCCGCCGTGGCCGCCGAGGTTCGGGTCGTCCTTGAGCTTCTTCCACAGCCAGTGGTCGTGGCGCTCGCGGTACGGTTTGAAATCCTTCCACGCGTGGCCGGTGTGGTCCGGTTCGACGTAGATCCGCTCGGGGTAGTCCTCGACGATCCCGCGGCTGCCCGCGAGGCTGTTGATGCGGCTGTACGGGCGCGGCGAGCTGACGTCGTGCTCGGCGCGGATGATCCGGCCTTGCTCGGTCTCGATCAGACAGCTCACCAGGTCGCCGTTGATATAGGTCTCTTTCCACGACGGGTGCCCTGGCGGCATATGCCGCTGCCGGTAGTCCGCGAGCCCCTTCGGCTCGGTCGCGGTGGCGCGCAGCGTGGCGAACCGGTCGCCGCGGTTGACGTCCATGCAGGCGGCGATCGGGGCGAGGCCGTGCATCGGGTAGAAACTCGCGGTGCTGCGGGTATGCCACTTGCGGCGCCACGCGTCGGTGTAATACGTGTCGGAGAACAGGAGTTCGCGCAGGTCGTGCAGGTAGCCGCCGTGCCCGTTGGTGACCTCGCCGAAGACACCCTCGTGCGCCATCTTGAGGATGGCCAGTTCGTTGCGGCCGTAGCTGCAGTTTTCGGCGAGGAACAGGTGTTTGCGGGTCTGCTCGCTGGTGTTGACGAGGTCCCACAGCTGGTCGAGCTCGGTGGCGATGGGTAGCTCGATCCCGACGTGCTTGCCCGACAGCAGCGCGGCCTTGCCCTGCGGGTAATGGAATTCCCACGGCGTCGCGATGTAGACGAGGTCGATGTCGGTGCGGGAGAGCATCTTCCGGTAGGCGTCCGCGGATCCGCCGTACTCGGCCGGACGCGGGCGCCCGTCGGCGGCGAGCTTGTCCGCGGCGGCCTTCGCGCGCTCGGCGCGGATGTCGCAGACCGCGGTGACCACCGCGCCCGGAACGGCACTCCACCCGCCGATCATCGACATACCACGGTTGCCGAGACCGATGAGTCCTATTCGGACAATCGTATGCCGCTCGAACGGCACCCCGATCATGCTGCGCTGACCAGGACGGCGAGGAGTGCTTTCCGCTTCTTCCGCCGCGGTGGCGTTCGTCGGGATCGCGGCGAGCGCCCCGGCGGCGAGCGCGCCGCCGAACAGTGTCCGCCGGGAGACAGGGGGCAGGTCGGCCATGAAGAACACTCCTTCGTGTCGCCTTCGGTGCCCAAGACTGTGTCCAACCGCCGCCAGATATGTCAAGAGATGCGTCAAAGTGCGCAGTAAACTGCACTAATGCGCAGTTTGCCTGTGTGGAAAGGGATGTTTCACGCAACCCGGGTGCGCGCACGCACCCGGGTCGCCTCGACCGTCAGCGACGGATGAGCACCTGGTCGATCGACTTGCGGACGAGGTTGGGCACCACGCAGTCGTCGGCCGGGTAACCCACCGGTATGACGGCGAACGCCTTCTCGTTCTGCGGCCGCTCCAGCAGTTCGCCGAGGAACCGCATCGGTGACGGTGTGTGCGTCAACGCGGCGAGCCCGGACAGGTGCAGTGCCGTGAGCAGCATCCCCACCGCGATCCCCACCGACTCGTCGACGTAATAGTGCTTGTGCTTGGTGCCGTCCTCGTCGAGGAAGTACCGCTGCTGGAAGACGATGATGAGGTACGGGGCGTCGGTGAGATGGGTCTTGACGGCGTCCGTGCCGAGCGGCCGCAGGGCGGACAGCCACTCTTCACCCAGCCTGCCCTCGTAGGAGACGCGCTCCTCCTCTTCGGCGGCCTCGCGGATGCGCTGCTTGGTCGCGTCGTCCTCGATGAGGGCGAAGGTCCACGGCTGCTGATGCGCGCCGCTGGGCGCGGTCGACGCCACCGCGATGGCGTCGACCAGCACCTGCTCGGGTACCGGGTCGGTCGAGAACATGCGCACGGTGCGGCGGGTGTCCATCCGGCGGCGCAGATCGGCGGCGGTGGCCAGCGATTCTTCCGCGGACGGTCGAGCGGGCCGGTAGGGCACCGGCTCGAAGGGGTCACCGTAGGTCGGGGTCCACTGTGCTGCGGTCATGACGGTCATTCTGGAGTGACCGGCGGCCGACGTCGAGGTTATGTCCCTCCGGTTATGCCGCCATCCGTCCGCAGTGGACGGACATCGGACGGGCCATAGCACGGGAAACCCCGGTGCCGGTACCTAGAGAAGACACCTAACGGTGGACGCCCGAAAAGAATAGGTGTACCCGGGCGACTTTCGTCGGTGTCCGTTTTGCCTTGCCGGGTCACAGAATCAGCGCACCCCTGTTCCCCGTCCCCGCGGCCGGACCCCGGCCGCAGAAATGAGTCGGAACCATGCGCTTGCGCTCATTCGCCCTGATCGCCGGCACCGCCCTGCTGGCGCTGCTCGGCGCGACCGCCCCCGTGGCGGGCGCCGCGGAACCCTCCTCCGATGTCCAGCCGATGATCATCGGTGGCCAGAACGCGTCGAGCGGCCCGTGGGCGGCCAGGCTCTTCGCCAACGGCAGGCAGACCTGTACCTCCACGATCATCGCGCCGCAATACATCCTGACCGCGAAGCACTGCGTGGCAGGTGGTGGGACGTTCACCTTCCGGATCGGCAGCCTCGACCAGCAGAGCGGCGGCACCATGGCCACCGGCTCCACCGTCACCCGCCACGCGACCGCGGACCTCGCGATCGTGCGCCTGACCGCTCCGGTGACGGCCACGTACTCGCCGCTGGGCACCACCTCCGACGTCGCCGTCGGGCAGACCGTGCAGGTCTACGGCTGGGGCGCGACCAGCCAGTGCGGCTCGGAGATCAACTGCCAGTCGCGCTACCTGAAGTACGCCAACGTCCGCGTCACATCGGTCGCCTGCCGTGACTACAACGGTGGCGTCGCGGTGTGCGCCAGCCGCGGTGACGGCATCACGGCAGGCGGGGACTCGGGTGGCCCGATGTTCGGCTCCGGCCGTCAGGTGGGCGTCGCGTCGACCAGTGACCGGCAGAGCACGACGGCGTACACGAACATCACGCGGTACCGGCCCTGGATCCAGCAGGTGGCCGGCGTCTGACCTCGGTAGAAGCGGAGCCCTCCCCGGCGTTTGCCGGGGAGGGCTCCGTGCTTTGCCTGCCCAGGGTGAGTGAGCCGTCACGCAGTGGTCCTTGTAACGTGGGTCACGGGAGACATCTGGGCAAGGGTTCGGACGCCGTTCTTTCGGCGGGCGAATTCGGAGTCAAGAGGGTGGGGAATGAAATGAGCGGTGACAGTCGTGCGCTGGGCAAGGATCAGTGCGTGGAGTTGTTCCAGAAACATCTGATGTACAAGGATGAGCGGGTCGAGAAGGCCTTCATCGGGGCATCCGGAAGAGAACTGTTCCTGAGCACGAACAACGGTGACTTCTCGCTCCGTCTGACTCCGGGATTTCTGCGGATCGGCGGCGCCGAGTGGGTTCGGCAGCTGCTGGTCGTCACGGACGAAAGCATCCAGGCGGCCGGGCGGCCTCAGGAAGAGGTGCTGGTGATCTGCCACGACGGTTCCGTCTTGCACGTCAATGCCGAACCGGTGGCCGCTGAACTCGGCAGACGGCTTTACGACGACGACCTCGACCCCGCCGCTTTCGCCGAAATCCTCGTCAAGTTCCATCCGTGGTCGTCGGCCTGGTGCGACGTGATCACCGAACCCGATCGTGTGCGCAAGGAATGGGGTTATCCGGAGATCCCGGATGTCGCCGTCCCCCGGGTGAGCCGTCAGGGCACCGGCTTGCGCTTGTCGTTTCATTCCAGCGGTATCTACCAGCATGGCCGAGCGTCCGCCCGGATGCTGAAGATCAGTTCATGGACCGCGAACATCTGGCGGGACCAGCCTGCCAGATGGCAGTCCGAGCTGGTGGTGCGCGACATCATGCTGGACCGTTACCAGGGTCCTGAATGAAGGACGAGTATCGGGACGCCGTGATCGTCATACCCGGAATCATGGGCAGTGAACTCGTGGACACGGACTCCGGTGACGTTCTGTGGGGGCTGTCCGATCCCCGGTGGTATGTGCGGGCGTGGACCTCGGGAAGCTCCTTGACGGCGTTGCGGGTCACCGACGACGAGCGGCTGGGCCGCACCGGCCGGATCACGGCGACCCGGCTGCTCCGGTTTCCGGCGTTCGCGCCGGTCCTGCGCGGCGCCGAGCCCTATACGCGGCTGCTCTCCGGCCTCCGTGAGGTGGCCGCTCACCCGGACGCGGTGGCGGAATTCCCGTACGACTGGCGGCTCGCCGTGGAGCACAACGCCGGTGAGCTCGCCAAGCTGGCGGAGCAACACCTCGCCAGGTGGAGGGCGCATCCCGCCGGCGGCAAGGACGCGAAGCTCGTGCTCGTCGCGCATTCGATGGGTGGCCTGCTGGCGCGGTACTTCACCACGACGCTGGGTGTGGCAGGCGAAGTGCGTGCCACCATCACGCTGGGCACCCCGTTCCGTGGCGCCGTAAAGGCGGCCTGCATCCTCGGACAGGGGCTCGGCACGCCGTTGCCCTTGCCACGACGCAGGCTTCGTGACCTCGCGCGAACCTTCCCTGGGGTACACGCGCTGCTGCCGTCCTACCGGTGCGTCGACGAGGGCAGCACGGCCCGTCGGCTGTCCGTGGCCGACGTGACGGCCATCGGTGGTGACCCCGACCTCGCACGACAGGCCGCCGACTTGCACGACGACCTCGCCCGCTCGTCCGGAACAGCCCGCGCGGTCGTCGGTGTGTGGCAGCCGACCATGCAAAGTCTCGTTCTCCGCGACGGCGTGGTCGAACCGAAGTACTACACCTGCGAGCACTCGGGAACCGACGGTGTGCGCCGGATCGACCGCGGTGGCGACGGAACGGTCTACCGGGACTCGGCCTCCGGCGGCGTGGCACCGGTGTACCTTCCGCAGGCCCATGGCGCGCTGGCCAAGACCAGTGAGGTCATCGCGCACGTTCAGGCGGTGCTCACCGAGACGGAGCTGGGGCCGCCCTTGGGCGCGACGGTCGTGGGATTGGACGTGCCCGATGTCGTCCAGGCCGGGAAACCCTTCGACATCGTGGTGAGCACCGGCGAAACCCCCGGGGACACCGTGTCCTGCCGGATGGTCGACGCCGTGTCCGGCGCGGGTGTCTCGAGACCGATCCCACGCCGTAGGGACGGCACGCTGGTGGCGACGGCGGCCGCGCCGAAACCGGGCCTCTACCGGGTGGAGGTCAAGGCAGGCGGTTTCTCCGCCGTCACCGAGCTGGTGCTGGCGGCGGACAGCGAAGACTTCGGGGGTTGAAGCGCCGCCATGTCCGATGAGTCATCGTTCGAGGTAATCCCGATCGCGATCGGCGAGTATCGCCATCACGCCGGGCTCGCGGGGATCGACGAGCAGGTGGCGCGGATCGTCACGGCTTTCGGCCGGCTGGGCGGCGTGGAACGGGCGTGGGACGCGCCGCAGGCGGAACGGACCACGAGCGCGGTCCAGGCCCGGCTCAACGAATGGGTCGACGCCGAAGCGCCCCGCAGCTCCATTCTGTTCTGGACCGGGCATGGGGAGTCGAACGGCGACGACGCCTGGCTCGCCGCCCACGACACCCCGGATCCGATCGCCCATCGCGGAATCAACGTGACCACGGTGGCCGACACGATCATCGCCGAATGGCATCGCCGCGGGCTCGACGAGCGGGCGTGGACCATCGTCGTCATCGACGCCTGCGGGGCGGGGACGTTCGTGCGCAGGCTGGGCGCCGCGTTGTACAGCCGGACCGATGTCCCCGAGCGCCTCGCCTTGATCGGCGTCGGCGGGGACGGCGCGAGTCATCTCGGCGAGTTCGCCCGGGTGCTCGCGAAGACACTGGCGTCGTACAACGACAACGACGAACGGGTGGGGGTGCCCGACCTCGTCGGCCGGATCGAGAACCGCATCGCGCACGACGAGCGGCTCGGTGTGCAGGACCTCGTCGGCAGGCTGCAACGGCACATTCTGGAAGGCCGCGTGATCCCGCTCGACCTGCACAAGGCGGCGGCACTGCGCCGTCGTCGCGTGCTGTCGGAAACCACCGCGCCGGTCGACGTCTACCGTGAGCTGACGGAGTTCCTCGGTGCGCTGCCCGCTGACCAGCGCGCGCATTTCGTGCCCAAGGCACAAGGCGCCGAGCATGGTGAGCTGGCCTGGTACTTCGTCGGCCGGGTAGGGGAACAACAGCGGATCTTGAGCTGGTTGCGGGAAAGCGCCTCCGGGATGCTGATCGTGAGCGGCCGGGCGGGAGCCGGCAAGTCGGCATTGCTCGGCAACGTGCTGGTCCACACCAACGCCGAACTTCGTGACCTGCTGATCAGGGCCAGGGCATGGGAACCCGTCACGGATGCCGCACCGGCGGCACCCGATGTCGTCGTGCATCTCACCGGGCTGACCGCGAGCGAGGTCATCCGCAAGCTGGCCGGGGCCGCCGGTCTCGAGAAGCCGGCGGCGGTGGACACCGGCGGCGAAGCGGACTGGCTGGTCGAGACCCTCCGGAGCGAGCGGATCGCGCTCACGGTGTTCGCCGACGCGCTCGACGAGGCGCAGGAACCGGTCACCATCGCGCGTTCGGTACTCCGGCGGCTCGCGGATCTTCCGCTGGGAACGGTCGTCGTCGGTACTCGTGCGTCCACAAAGGAGGGGCCGGATCAGCAGACACCGGCCGACGAGGATCTGCTCGACGCACTCGGCCGCGGGACGGGCACCGAACTGGTCTGGGTCGATCGTGATCCGGTCGCGATCGCCGAATACGTCCGGCGGCGGCTGATCGCCGGCCGCCCCGATTTCACCGAGTCCACTGTGGACAATGTCGCCGAGATCATCCGGCGACAGGATCGCCAATTCCTGTTCGCCCGGTTGGCCGTGCACGAGATTCTCCAGCGACCCGACCTCCTTGACGACGAGGAAGAGCTTCTCCACGTCATCGGGCACGACCATCGAGTGTTGTTCGGCGCGGCGGTGAATCGGCTGACAGCCGGGTTCGCCGCCGCGGAGCCGTTGTTGCAGGCGTTGGCGCTCGCCCGTGGCCGTGGCCTGCCCCGCGCCGATCTTATCTGGGTCACGGTGGCAGGCGCGTTGTCGTACACGCCGGTCACCGAGAACGACATCGACGAGCTGCTGGAGACCGCCGCACCTTACGTGATGCTCGACGCCGAGGACGGTCAAGCCACTTACCGGCTGGCGCACCAGACTTTCGTCGAGCATTTCCGCCCGTGGCAGGACGCACCCGGGCACTGGCAGGCCACCAAGGTGCTGGTCGGTCTCGGGCGTCGCAACGGCTGGCCGGTCGCCAACCGGTACCTTGTGCGCCGGCTGCCCGAGCACGCCCAGCTGGGCGAGGCCATGGACTTGCTGCTCGCCGCCGAGGACGCGCTGGACCACTTCGACCAGCACGCCCTCGGCAACGCCGTCGTGGCCACTTCCTTCGGCTGGCCCAACGCGTCGTTGACCGCCAGGGCGGTGATCCGCACGCGGCATCTGCTCCCGGAGACGCCTGTCGACACCCGGCCGGCGGTCCGCGGTTTCGCGAGAATGATCGATGGCGCCACGGTTCCGCCGATGCGGGCCACGCGGAGCGACTGGTGGCCACGCTGGACGCATACCGGGTTCAGCTCTTCGCATCTGACGCTGGCCGGGCACGGATCGGGAATCGCCGAGCTGGTCGCGGTGGGCCCCGTGCTCGCGGTGCGGTCGCGGGCGGGCCGGGTCCGGTTGTGGGATCCGCGGAACGGCGCGTTGCTCGACGAGCTTCCCGGCACCGTGGACCGGGTCGCGGTCGCGCTGGCGGTGGTGGAACACCTCGGCCAGTCTCTGCTCGCCGTCGGGTACGGCAATGGGGTGGTGGCTCTCTATGACCCGGTGGCCTGCCGGGAGGTTCGCGAGATGCCGCAGGCCGGAGAGACCCGGTTGAGCGGGCTCATCGCCATGCCGGAGGGGCGGGTGGTCACCGCCGACCCGGCGGGCACGGTACGGCTGCTCGATCTCGTCTCCGGTGCGGAACTCGGCCGTTACCAGGCCGAAGGCAAGGTGTTGCTGGCGCCGATGCGCCTCACGGGTCGTCCCACCGCCGTGGCGATCGGCACGGAAAGTGGTGTCGTGCGGCTCTGGGAGCCGGACAGCGGTGACGTCACCGAAGTCGTCTTCGACGAGCATGAGTCGGAGCTGACCAGCCGTGGGCAAGGGCCGGTCACCGCGCTGACCACCGTCCCGGGCCGGGGAGGGGACGTCCTCGTGGCCCGCCGCTTGCACGGCAGTATCCGGGCATGGCAGCCGTCGGAATCCAAGGATTACCGGTGGAGCCTGGGTGAGCGAACGGATGCGATCGCCGGGACGGAGAGCGGCCTGCTCCTGGTGGGCAGTGGACCGGCGCTTTGGCTGTGCGATCCGAGGCTACCGCCGGCAGAGGCGAGGAACGGCGAGGTCAGTACCGGCCGGTCGAACCGGATCGAAGTGGTCGCCTGTGTCACCACCGCGACCAGTACGACCGTGCTGGTCTCCGCCGACGAGGGCGGTGACGGCACAGTGCGGATCTGGTCACCCGCGCTCGCCTCCGGCGCGGGACGGCGGGCCGCCCATGGCACGGAGGGAGCCGGGCCGGTCGGCCACCTGGCGGTGCTCGGGTCCACCGGTGCGGAATTCGTCGCGACGGCACATGAGGACACCACCGCGAACCTGTGGCGGCTGAGTACCGGCGAACGCCATTCCTCCTTGGCGGCCGAGGCGGTCGATGGGGTGGGTTCGCTGTCGACGGTCATCGGATCGGACGGGCGCGAGCTGCTGGTGGCAGGCCAGTACGAGCGGGTGACCCTGCGTGATCCGGCGACCGGAGCCATCGCGCGGACCTTCGAGTGCCCTGGAATGGGCCTGATCACGGCCCTTGCGGCAGTGCCACTCTCCACTTTGGACAGTGGAGGGCCCGGGAGTACGTTGCTCGCGGTGGGAAGTGGGTTCGGTGGAGACCGGACCATCCGGCTGTGGAACGTCGACACAGGTACACCTCACGGGTACCCGCTGCCGACGGCGCACAACAAGGGTATCGAGTCCTTGACCGCGGTACGGCTACCCGACGGCCGGACCATCCTGGTTTCCGGTGACGTGCAGGGCCGGACACAAGCTTGGGACCCGGTGAAAGCCGAGGTCGTCGGCGAACACCCGTTCGGCTCGCCGGCTTTCCCCTTGGCGGCGGTTCCGTTGCCTGGGCACCGCGATTTCCTTGCGATCACCGATGTTCCCGGCAACCTCGCTCTGGTGGACTACGCGACCGGCAGCTCCATCGCCTACGGATTCAAGGCGGCCTGCTCGGCCGTGTTCAGCCGGCCGGACGGGCAAACCGTCCTGGCCGCAGGCGGATCGTCGGGAACGGTCCGGTTCTGGCGACTCGACGATGAGGCGCGAGGGACGCCGATGTTTTCGATCCCCCTCATGACCCCGATCAACGCTCTCGCCGCGGCGCCGGGTCCGACGTTGGTCGCCGGAACCGAGGCCGGGGTGATCGTCGTCGACCTGGCCGGATTCGAGACTGGTCGTGGTTATTGAGGGGTAAGTCAAAGGTGGCGTGACCAAACCTGTGCCGCGATGGCTTGTCCGCTGACTTCAGGCGGAGGGTCACCCGGTGTAGGACTGTCCACAAAGGACGCTGTTCGGTGGTTAAATGTCCGATTAATACCTAGATGTGCGGTCTTGGCTGGGGGTCGTGAGTGGCAATGCGCGTTCTAACCCTCTTTGCCACTCACGACCCCCTCGCGAAACCGCGCAAAAGCCCCTTAATTGGACCCGCGACATCTCACAACTGTCCCTTAGGACGGTCAAGGGTGTCGGGCCCTGAAGAGTCCGCTCCCGCCGCCGAATCCGCCACGCCACCTTTGTCTTACCCCTCAACGGGTCCCTGGCCTGAGTCGCGCTTCGGCCCTGCGTGCCCGGTGGTTGGCGACATTGACCCTGTTCCCGCACAACCCCGGCATGCAGTAGCGCCGCCGTCCGGGTCGCGTGGTGTCGATGAACGCGCCTTGGCAGGTAGGCGCGCCACACGCACGGAACCGTTCCGCGCCGAGAACCTGTACAACGCCGAGGATCCCGATGCCGCAGGTCAGCGCGAGCGCGTCGGAGACGCTCGCGTCCGGGCGAAGCGAAACAGCCCACCGTGTGCGTCCAATGTCGGTGACGAGGGTGAGGGCACCGGCCGGTGAGGTGAGGGCGGAAGCCCCGTCGACGAGCCGGTCGCGTTCAGGATGATCGATCAGTTCCCGCACGCTGACGCGCAGCTCGTGAACCGCCCGCAGGTCGGCTGCTCGACAAGCAAGGGACTCAATTCCGTGAAGCTCGGCGAAGGCGACGAGAGAGGCCAGATCAGGCAGGTGATCCTCGCCGTGCCACACCTCAGGCGCGGTGTTGACCAGGTCGGTGGCAACACCAGACGCCCAGACGTAATCGTCCAAGGCTACTTGCATCCCTTACAGGCCTCCCGTACGTTCGATGGTCAACGGCTACTTTAACCCTTACTGGGAGGTCCGGTGGAGATCGACGCCTTGGTGTTCGACATCCTCGGCACGCTCGTCGACGAGCCGGCCGGGATCCGCGCCGGAATCCGGGCGGCGGCGCCGCGGGCGGATACGGATGAGCTGGTCAAGCTATGGCAGGACCACATCGAAACCGAGCAGCGACGCATCGTCGACGGCGAAAGGCCCTACGCGACCAGCGACGTCCTCGACCGCGAAGCAGCCCAGCTCATCGCTGGGCGAAGGAATCCCGAGAAGCTCGCGACAATCGGACAAAGGCTGCCGCCCTGGCCCGACACCGTCGAAGGGCTGGCGAGGCTCGCCAAGCACTTCCCGCTGATCGGCCTCTCCAACGCGAGCCGATCGGCGCTTCTGCGCATCAACGCCCACGCGGGCCTCCGCTGGCATCAGGCCCTTTCTGCGGAGGACGCCCAGACCTACAAACCGGACCCTGCCGTCTACGAACTGGCCGTCAAGGTGGCCAAGACTTCACCGGAGCGCCTTCTGATGGTCGCCGCCCACGCGTGGGACCTGAGGGGTGCCCAGAGTGTCGGCCTCCGGACCGCGTACGTCGCCCGGCCCGTCGGGGACCCACCGAAGCCCGGCGATCGGTTCGACTTCCACGCCGACGGGCTCGCCGATCTCGCCGACCAGCTCGGCGAACGGCACGCTTGATCAGAACTGTCGGTGCCTCGCGCTAGGTTCTTCCCAGTCCCCACCGAGGTGCCACCGCAAGGAGAAGATGCGTTGTCAGACTGGGAAAGAGCGAGTACGGCCAGGGTGCTGACACCCGCTCGCCCGCGCAAGCTCGCCAAGGTCCCGTTCGTCGAACTGGCCGACGGGCGAGTGCAGGGCGTGGTGTCCAGCGGATCGGACATCGGGCGCGTGTACGTCTCGTCGGTCGCGGCGAGCACGTACGAATTCGCCTGTAGTACCAACAACAATCGGCCCTGTGGCGGTGCGCGGGGCATGTTCTGCAACCATATCCTCGCGCTCATCACCGAGGCGGTCCTGCAGTACGGCGCCGAGCGTGTCGCGCGCTATCTGCGGGTGGAGGTCGCGGAGCCGACGGCTCAGGAGATCACCGGGACCATGAGCGCCACCCGGCCGTCGCAAGGGGACAACAGCGCCGCGGCGTCCGTCTTCAGCCAGTTCTTGCGGCACTTGGCGTATCTGGAGTTCGAGCCCTCGACGGCGCCAGTGCCGGAACTGCAGTGGTTCCCGCCGACCAGGGCGGTGGTGTGATGCGGACTGATCTGCTCACCGACCCCATCGCCGGTCTCGATGAGGCCCTGGCAGCCGTCGACGCCTTCGATCAGGTGCTCGTGTCCGGACTGCTGCGTCCCCAACAGGTCACCGGTTTGACCGAGCTCGCCGACGCTGTCGCGGGCTCGCCGCTGGCCACGCGCGTCGCCGAGGCCGCCGAGAAGACCGCCGCCGGGGCGGCGGGGGAGGAGCATTTCGTTTCCCTTGCTGTGGCAAGGATCGCGGTGTTCGGCTCGGTGCACGACGCACTCGTCGCGCGGATCGCCGAGGCGACGGGGCGGACATCCGACGAAGCGCCGGCTCCCGGAACAGCCGCTTCCGAATCGCCGAATCTGCTGGCGGCCGCACGATCCTGGCTGTCCGATCTTGCCCGTGCCGGGTGGCGAGGCATCGACCACGACCTGGTTTCCGCGTCGGCGCCGGTGATCTCGGCGCTGCTCGCGGAACCGGGCCTGCGTCGGCTGGCCGTCCTGCTCGACGGCTTCGCGGCCGAGCTCGCGGCATCCTGTCCCGGTGCGGCGATGGAGCGCGTTCCCACCAGGCGCTGGGGCGACCTGTGGTCGCGCGGGATGCTGCTGACCCTGCCCGGAGTGGCGGCGACGCCCGCGATCGGCACTGTCACGGGGCGTCTTCTCCCGCTCGGCGTCGACCTGCTCGAACACTCGACAGCCGCGCAGGCCCAGGTCCACGCGGTGTTCGAAGCCGAGGACGGTACCGCCCCGCGGCTCGTGCGCGCGAGTGTGACGGCGCCGAAACCGGACACGATCATCGGCGCCGGGATCTGGCAGCTGCTACGCCCGCAGTTGTCCCTGCTCACGGCGATCAGCGAGGGTCGATCGATGGACCTCGTCGACATGCCGGTCACCGCCGAGGGCGACCTGCTCTGGCGGGACGAGCATGCCCGCCTCGGCGAACCCGCGGACGCCTTCGCGACCGCTCGCGTCGCACTGACCACCGCCACCACACCGGCGATCGCACCACTGGACCGGCATCCGGCACGCATCGCGGTCCCCGTCTTCCTCGACGGCTACGGCACCGAGGGCGAGGAGGACGCGTTGACGTTCACCTTCGCCGGGATCAGCCTCGCGGTGGACACCGATCGCCTTCCCGCCGCCGGTCCACTGACCCCGAAGGCGGTCGCGAACTCCAGTGCGTGTCTCGGCCTGCTTCGGTGGGACGACGGAGGTTTCCGCGTCCAGCCGCTGGCCGTCGAGTCCACGGTGCGCAAGAAGATCACGGTGCTGCACGCCGGAGCGTGGGCGGGCGGCACCACGGACAAGGCCGGGGCCAAGGCCGAGAAGGCAGCCACCGACGCCGCGGCCGTGCTGCGCGAGCGCGCCGGAAAGTTGCTGCGGACATGACCGAACTCGAAGACAACCGCCGACAGGTCCTGTACTGGCGGCTGCTTTCCCGGCTCTTCGACAACGATGAGCAGGCCACGCTCGAATCGGCGAGTATGGCCGTGGTCGAGGACATCGGCCTGCCGCCCGCGCTGCTGGATCCGAACGTCGCGGTCGACTCCATCGTCCAGCGTCACCCCGAGCTGGCCGCCGAGTTCGACGGCCTGATGGTCCCCGAAACCGAAGACAGCCGGGACAAGGCCGCGGAAGTGCGGCGTGCGGCACTGGTGTCGAAGGTGCTGCTCAACGTCTTCGCCGCGGCGCCCGGCACGGTCACCGCCGGACAGCTGTCGAACTGGCAGGCCGACGCGGCCTGGCTCGAACGCGCCCTGGGATGCCGTCCTGGCGAGTTGCGCGGCGGCCGTCCCGGCGGCAAGGCCATCAGCCCGACCGGGCTCGGGGGTACCGGCGGCGCCGGGACACCCGACCTGAGCACGCTGCTTCCGGCGATCGGGCCGGAACTCGGCGCCATCGAGGCCGACCTCGTGAAGCGGATGCGTCTGCGTGAGGTCCTCGCCGATCCCGCTCTCGCGGCGAAGCTGAGCCCGAGTATGTCCTTGATCGAACAGTTGTTGCGGGACAAGGACAATCTGTCCGGAGTGGCGCTGGCCAACGCCAAATCGCTGATCCGCCGGTTCGTCGACGAGGTCGCCGAAGTCCTGCGCACCCAGGTCGAGAAGGCTTCGACGGGCAAGGTGGATCGCTCGGTCCCGCCCAAACGCGTGTTCCGCAACCTCGACCTCGACCGCACGATCTGGAAGAACCTCACCAACTGGAGCCCGGAAGAAGAACGGCTCTACGTCGATCGCCTCTTCTACAAGCAGACCGCGAAGAAGACCACACCGCAGCGGCTCATCGCCGTCGTCGACCAGTCCGGGTCGATGGTCGACTCGATGGTCAACTGCGCCGTCCTCGCCTCGATCTTCGCCGGACTGCCCAAAGTGGACGTTCACCTGATCGCCTACGACACCCAGGCACTCGACCTCACCCCTTGGGTGCACGACCCCTTCGAGACGCTGCTTCGCACGAACCTCGGCGGCGGCAACGACGGCATGGTCGCGATGGCGCTGACCCAGCCGAAGATCGCCGAACCAGCCAACACCGTGGTGATCTGGATTTCCGACTTCTACGAGACCCGCGTCGAGCAGCTGTTCGAGAGCATGGCCGCGATCCACCGGTCCGGGGCGAAGTTCATCCCGGTCGGCTCGGTCACCAGCGGTGGCCGCGGCAGTGTCAACCCGTGGTTCCGCGAGCGTTTCAAGGATCTCGGCACACCGGTGATCTCCGGCCACATCACCAAGCTCGTCCACGAACTCAAGACCTTCCTCACCTCCTGAACTTTCTCGAAAGGCACGACATGTCCGACGTCCTGCGCGCCCCCGCCGAACTCAAGTACGCCGAAGAGCTGGACTGGCTGGAGTCGGTCGACGACGGCCCCAAACCGTTCGCCTGGCGCCTGTCCCCGAAGATGGTGCGCCTGTTCGTCCTCGGCGCCGAGCGCGCCGACGGCCTCGACCGTGAGATCTCGCAGAAGTGGTTCGGCGACCGCGGCATCGTGGAGCGCGCCATCGTCACGCTCGCGTCCGACCGCGGCCTGCTGCTGATCGGCGACCCCGGCACCGGCAAGAGCTGGCTCGCCGAACTGCTGGCCGCGGCGATCTCCCGCAACTCCACACTCGTCGTGCAGGGGACCGCGGGCACCACCGAGGACCACATCAAGTACTCGTGGAACGTCTCCATGGTCATCGCCAAGGGTCAGTCGCGTGAGTCGATGATCCCGTCGCCGATCATGACCGCGATGGAGGGCGGATCGATCGGCCGGTTCGAGGAACTGACCCGCTCCACCAGCGACGTGCAGGACGCGCTGATCTCGATCCTGTCCGAGAAGTACATCTCGGTGCCGGAACTGGACAGCGACGGCATCGTCTTCGCGAAACCCGGTTTCTCCGTGATCGCCACCGCCAACAGCCGCGACCGCGGCGTCAACGACCTGTCGTCCGCACTGAAACGGCGCTTCAACTTCGTCCGCATCCCCGTGGTGACGAACAAGAAGAGCGAAGCGGAGATCGTGCGCTTCCGCACCGAAGAGCTCCTGCGGCGCCACCAGATCGAGCTGGAAGTGCCGCCGACGCTGCTCGACGTGCTCCTGCGCAGCTTCGGCGACTTGCGTGCGGCGGCGGCGTCGGCGGGCAGTGACGACGAGAAGCTGGAGTCCGCGTTGTCCACCGCCGAGCAGATCGGCGTGCTCGAAGACGCGGTGCTGCACAGCAACTTCTTCGGTGATCGAGCCCTGACCGCCCGCGCGCTCGCTTCCTCGCTGGTCGGTTCACTCGCCAGGCGTGAACCAGAAGACCTGTCGATCCTGAACAAGTATCTGCACGGCGTCGTCGAGCCGCGCAGCAAGGACGAGGGCGGGGACTGGCCGGAGTTCCTCGACGGCGGCCGCGACGCGATCGCCACCCTGTCGTGAGCGGCGCCTTCGAGGCGTTGCGCGGCCAGTTACGAGAGGCCGCGGCCGCCTTCGCCGACGGGCCCGGTGCGCTGGAGGGCATCCTGCTCGGCCTGGTCGACGACGTCGACCGCGCCGTGCGGGAACAGCTGGAGATCTTCCCGGTCTGTCACCATTCCCCGGCGTCGGCCGTGGCGATGGCGCGGCGGCTGCGGGAAAAGCAGCCGAAGGTGGTCTACCTCGAACTTTGCGAGGACATGGCGCCGCTGCTCACCGAACTGCGCAACTGCCGGCTTCCCGTGGCGGTGCAGGCCTTCGCGACCGAGGTGAAGGGTTTCCCCGCCGAGTGGGCGCCGCTGTCGGTGGTCGCGCCGATCACCGAGGCTTCGGCGGAGTACCAGGCGATCGCCTACGCCCTGGACACCCCGGGTGTCGAACTCGTCCTCGTCGATCGGTCCGCCGACCACGTCTTCCAGTGGGACGAGCGCGAGCCTGCGGCGGATCCGGACGCGCCGCCCGCCGAGGAGGAAGCGGCACTGCACGGCGACGCGATCGGCGTCGAGATCGGTGATCTACGGCCTCGGTTCGCCGAGCTCGAAGAGCATCTGCTGCGGCATGGACGGGTGCGGCACTGGTCGGAGTGGTGGCATCAGTACGTCGAGCTGCCGCTCGGCGACAGTGACCACGACACCTACCGCCAGGTCATGTTCCTGATCGGCAGCCTGTTCCGCCGGCTCGCGCCGGGCGACACCCACCGGGTGCGGGTGGACGAGGACCGCGAGCGCTACATGTGGACCAGGATGCGCGAACACCTCGCCGCCTCCGGTGCCGATCCCGCCGACTGCCTGTACATCTGTGGCGCGTTCCACGCCGCCAGCCGGGTCGCGGAGTTCGGGGCCGAGGGCACGGACGGTTTCGTGATCAGCCCGCGCAGCGAGAGCAAGTGGCAATACGGGCTGATCCCGTCGAGTCACGCGTCGATCGAGGCGCAGTTCGGCCTTGCCGGGGGATCGGTGTCGATTGCCGCGACCGAGTGGGCGAAGAACCTCAAGCGCACCCGGGTGAAGCAGTTCCAGCTGGAAGGACAGGTGGGCGGGCCGAAGCGGAAGAAGGCCCCGGAACTGCCCGAACCCACGTCGGACCCGGTCGCGTCCGATCAGCTTTCCGGTTTCCTCCAGCGACCTCCTGTCCTGGACGGACTGGACGAGGCCGAGTTGCTCGGCTGGTCGGTCGAGGTCGTGCGGGCGGCGCGGCGCAACGGCTATTTGTCGTCGACGGCCGACGCCATCGCGGTGTTCGAGACGTCGATCCTGCTGGCGGGCCTGCGCGACCGGGCGAAGCCAACGCCGTACGACTTCCAGGACGCGGCGGTAACCTGCATCGAGAAGGACGTCGTACCCGGCAGGCGCGACGTGCGCCGCATCGTCGAAATCATGATGGGCGGCGACCGGATCGGCCAGGTCGGTTACGACGCGCTGCCGCCACTGGCTCGCGACGTGCACGACAGGCTGGAACCGCTGAACCTCAAGTTGCAGCAACGAGGGGTGCAGCGGGCGCTGCTCGACATCGCCAGCAAACCCGAGCTGGGGCCCTGCTCGGATTTGCTGTGGATGCTGCGGTATCTGATGCCGCACGGCGCGGCGCGGCCGATCATGGGGGAGCGGCGGCTCGGCGAACGGCCGATCCAGGAGTCGTGGGATCTGGCGCTGGGTACTCACCAGCGTGCTCTCATCGAGCTGGGTTACGAGGGCGTCAGCATCGAACAGGTGTTGGAGCAGCGGCTCCGGCGGGCCGCGTATTACCCACAGGCCACCGCGGCGAAGGTGCTCGAAGCCGTCGAGGACGCGACGCTGTACCTGCGTAGCGCGAGGCTGGCGGGCGAACTGGGCACCCGGGCCCTGGAGGTGCTGGCGACCGAGCGCACGGTCGACGGCGCACCGGAAGTCCTGCGGCGTGTACGCAGGCTGCTGGCGCACTACCGGACCAGCGAGCCGGTCCTGCCGCGGTGGATCGAGGACTTCGTCAGGACCGGGTACGCGCACTACTGCACCCTGTTGCCGGCGGCCTTCACCGACGAAGAAGCCGGAGTCGAGCAGGTCGCCGCGATGCTGGGCTTCCTGTTCAGCATGGAGGCGCTGGCGTTGTCACTCGGCTGCGACCGCACCCAGCTGGAACTGGCCATTGCCGGATCGCATCCGCAGGAACCGTCGAAGGTGGCACTGCTCTGGGCCGCTCAGGTCCAGCTCGGTCACCTCTCGCGCGCGGAACTGCGCGAGCGGTGCGCCGGATTGCTGGCCAATCCGTTGGTGCTGCCCGCTTATCCACGGTATCTGAGCGGGTTCGTGCACGCGTTGGAACCGGCGCCGGGCCTGGCGGACTTCGTCGTCGAGGCGGTGTCGAACGCCTTCGCCGAGCTCCCGGACAGGCTGCTGCTGCCGTGGTTGCCGACGTTGATCACCACGTTGCGCTCCCGCGGGGCGGAACTCGTGCCGCTGCTGGTCCGGGAGGCCGGACGGGTCTTCCCCGGCCGTCTCGCGGCGCTCGACGCATGGGTCCCGCCCTGGAAGAACCAGCCGGAAACGCTTGCCACGCCCGGAAAAGTGGGTGGGAACGGGCTGGCGCTGCTGGCCGCGCATCCGGCGACCTGCGACGCCGTGGCGGGCCTGCTGGGCTGCGACGAGTCCTGGGGGAGCACCGCGACCGCGGGCCTGGCACTGGTCGGGCAGTACCCGGACTCCGCGGCGGCACTGGAGGAGGTGCTCAGCGGCGTGTGACCGGAAGGGTGGTCGCCAGTGATTCGGCGGACCGCCCGATTCGTCAGTCGGCCACCCAGCTGCCGTGGAAGCCCAGCGGTACGGGCCTGGGCAGGTGGATGCGTGCCAGCGGCTTCGCGGTGAAGTCTTGTGCGACGGCATCGAGGCGCTCGTCGTCAGCCGGTCGGGCCGGTAGCCGAGGATGCTCAGGCCGCCTGGCCGGGCCAGGACGGGGAACGGCCGAGCAGTGCGACGATCGTGTCCAAAGCGGACGGTCCGGTCGCCTCGACTGCCGGGGCGAAGGCGGCGCCCGGGGTCTTCCGGTTCTGCCCGTCCGGGATCGACTCGGCGAAGCGCAGTCCGGCGTCGAGTACCTCTTTCTGGAACTTGACCGGCAGGCCCAGGGTCTTGGCCACGTCCCAGGAATGCACCAGGTAGTCCACGAAATGGAAGCCCAGTGCCTGTTCCGCGGTGAAGGTGATCTCGGTGGAGAACTCGGGGAGGGAGAACTTGCGGCTATCGAGGTCGTGGGGCACGAAGGCGTTCAGTACTCGCTTGACCGAGGCGCGATAGGTCTCGATGGGGTCTTCGCCCAGCGGGATGAGGCGCCAGTGGTCGAGATGGCCGTCCCCTTCGGCCGCGGCGGCGAAGCCGTGGTGCTGGGTGGCCATATGCGCGAGGAGGCCGTGGAGGGTCCAGGCGGCGCAGGGTGTCGGTTTTTCGAGGTCGCCGGGGGTGAGCTGGGAGACGAGGTCGAGGCTGGCCCGGACCACGATGGCGTCGAGGATGCGGAGTTCATCGATAGGCATGCGCATATCATCTACATACGCATATGAGTTCGTCAACAGGGTTCGCGAGTTCGATCGGTATGGTCTGCGCATGGCGGAGCAGAGGAGGCCGGATCTCGCGGCGATGCTCGGCGGGCTGATGCGACGGCTGATGGCGGCCGAGTCGCCGGTGCTGACCGAGCACGGGTTGACCATGTGGGGTTACGTGGTGCTCAGCGCGCTCGACGACCGGCCGGTCCGCACGCAGGCCGCGCTCGCCAAGGCGATCGGTGCGGACAAGACGCGGATCATCGGCACCCTCGACACGCTCCAGGAGGACGGCTTGATCACCCGCGAACCGGATCCGGCCGATCGCCGGGTCCGGCTGCTGGAGATCACCGACGCCGGCCGCGCCGCACGGCGGTCGGCTCAGACGCGGATCCAGGAACAGGAGGAGCGGCTGCTCGACCAGCTCCCCGCCACCGACCGCAAGACGTTCCTCAAAGCCGCGCGCGTGCTGTCCGAAGCGCAGTGGCCGTGAATCTTCACCGGCTCGCCTTCCACGGAACGGGGATCACGTCGTCACTCGTCGTGCATGGCCTGTGGTCCCGTGGCCGCGGGATCGTGCTGTGGGGTGAGCATGGCGACCGCCCGGCCACGACGTCGATGCGGCCGTCGTCCGCGGCCCGGCCGCATCCGTTCGCGGCGTCGGTCGCGGATCTGACCGCGTTGCATCCCGGCAAGCCGGCGTCGGCGACGTTGCTCCTGCAGTCGCGGCGCACCGGCCCGGTCGCCTCGCCCGAGCTGGGGGTCCGCGGCCGTCCGCAGCAGGAACTGACGTTGGAACCCTGGTCGGTGCCCGCGCTCCTGATCGACCCTTCCGAGCTGGGAGACCTGGCCGACACGGTCAGCTACGGCACCTCCGTCCGCCACCTCCGCGCCATCGCCCGGCTGGCGGACGACCTGGTCCGCCGCGGCCGGGTGCTGCCGACGCTCGTGCGGAACGAGATCGTCGCGCGGGCCCGCTGGCGGCCGGTGGCCAGGGGCGGCGACGCCGTCGCGCTCCGGGCGCTGATCGCGGCCACTCCGCCGGTCGGCCGCGCCGAGCACACCAGGCCGGACCCGGCGGCGCTCGTCACCGACGCGCTCCACACCCTGGTCGACGCCGCCGTCCGCGACCGCCTGGCCGCCGCCGGTCACGCCACGGAAAGCGACGGGCGCGAAGGACCGTTCGGATCGTGGCTCCACGCGCTGAAGACCGCCGACGACCGGATCAGCCAAGCGCCGGGGCGGATGGGGATCGTCGCCGAGGGTATCGCGGCCTGGGACGCGGTCGGCGACACCGACCTCACCGAGGGCACCGTCTGCCTCCGGCTCGACGAGGTCCCCACGTTGTACGGCCCGCTCGACGACCCCGACGACCAGACCGGCGACGGGACCAAGTGGCAGCTGCGCTTCCTGCTGCGTTCCACGGCGGACCCCAGCCTCCTGCTCCCGGCCGAGGACGTCTGGTCCGGCAAGGCCGGCGCGAAGTTCACCGACCCCGAGGGCCTCTTCACCGCCGAACTCGAGCGGGCCGCGGAAACGCTGCCGCTGCTCGATCCGGCGGTCCGGATGACCAAGCCCGGCCTTTACGACCTCACCGTCGCCGAAACCGTGGAGTTTCTCGACGGCGGTGCGGAACTGCTGGTCGCGGCCGGTTTCGACGTCCAGCTCCCGGCGAGCTGGGGTGGCCGCCGGAAGCTCGCGCTCAAACTGTCGGTCCGCGGCGCGCCCGTCGACCAGGCCGCCGTGCACCGGCTCGGCCGCCACCAACTGGCCTCCTACCGCTGGTCGCTCGCCGTCGGGGAGGACGCGCTGACCGATGAGGAATTGGCCGGGCTCGCCGCCGCGAAGTCGTCCTTGGTGCGGTTGCGCGGGCGGTGGGTGAGCGTCGACCCCGAACTGCTGCGTGCCGGTCTCGAATACCTGCGCCGCGACCCGGATCGCGAGAAGCCGCCGTTGCCAACCCCGGCGGAATTGCTGGCCCTGCTGCACGGCTTCACCGACGCGCCGCTGCCGGTCACCGAGGTCACCACCGACGGCTGGATCGACGACTTCCTCGACGGCCGTGTCCAGCGCACCATCGAACCGGTCGAGCCGCCGGCGACCTTCCTCGCGACCCTGCGGCCCTACCAGAATCGGGGCGTCGCCTGGCTTTCCTTCATGGCGTCGATCGGACTCGGCGCGTGCCTCGCCGACGACATGGGGCTCGGCAAAACCGTCCAGTTGCTCGCGCTCGAAGCGATCGAACGGGCACGCGACGAGTGCGGCCCGACGCTGCTCGTCTGCCCGATGTCGTTGCTCGGGACCTGGCAACGGGAAGCGGCGAAGTTCGCGCCCGGGTTGCGTGTCCATCTCCACCACGGCGCGGACCGGACGCACGGTGTCCGGCTGGCGGCGCGGATCGGCGCGGCGGACCTCGTCGTCACCACCTACTCGACCGCCGCCCGCGATGCCGAAGAACTCGCGGGTACCCGGTGGCACCGGCTCGTACTCGACGAGGCACAGGCGGTCAAGAACCAGAACACCGCCCCGGCGCAGGCGTTGCGCCGGATCCCCGCCGGTCACCGGGTCGCGCTGACCGGGACACCGGTCGAGAACCGGCTGGCCGATCTGTGGTCGCTTTCCGATCTGCTCAATCCCGGCGTCCTCGGTGGCAGGCAAGAGTTCCGCGAGCGGTTCGAGGTACCCATCGAGCGCCGGGGCGACCTGACCGCGGCCACCGAACTACGCCGGCTGACCCGGCCGTTCCTGTTACGCCGCCTCAAAACCGATCCCACCGTACTCGCCGACCTGCCCGAGAAGATCGAGGTCCTCCAGGAATACCGCCTCACCAGCGAGCAGGTGACGCTCTACCGCGCGACCGTCGACGAGATGATGACCAAGATCGCCGACAGCGCCGGGGTCAAACGGCGCGGCAACATCCTCGCCGCGATCACCAAACTCAAGCAGATCTGCAATCATCCCGCGCATCTGCTGCACGACGGTTCGCCGATCGGGAACCGGTCCGGCAAAGTCAACCGGCTCGAAGAGCTGCTGGCGGAGATCCTGGATTCGGGTGACCGCGCGCTGTGTTTCACGCAGTTCGCCGAGTTCGGTCATCTCCTCGTGCCGCATCTTTCGAGCAGGCTGAAGACGAAAATCGCCTTCCTGCACGGTGGATTGTCGCAGCAGCGCCGCGACTCGATCGTCGAACATTTCCAGTCGGGTGACGGCCCGTCGATCCTGTTGGCGTCGCTGAAGACCGGGGGAGCGGGACTGACGCTCACCGCCGCCACGCACGTCCTGCACCTGGACCGCTGGTGGAATCCGGCGGTCGAAGAACAGGCCACCGACCGTGCCTTCCGGATCGGCCAGCGGCGGAGTGTCCAGGTGCGGAAGTTCGTCTGCCCCGGCAGCATCGAGGAACGGATCGACGCCGTCATCACCAAGAAGGAAGCGCTGGCCGACCTCGTCGTCACCGACGGGGAGGACTGGCTCACCGAGCTGTCCACCGATTCGCTGCACGAGGTCTTCGCACTGGGGCGGGAGGCGGCCGATGACTGACGGTTTCCGCCAGGCGCTGGACGAATTGGGCGTCCACAAAGGACTTGTGCCGCCCTGTCGTGTCGACACCCTCACGATCGGGCCCGGCGCGGCCGTCGCCAGTGTACGGGTGACCCGGCAACGGTTCTACGAGGTCCGCATCGGCCTGCCGACGTTCGGCAAGCAGGTGTGGACGGCGGTCACCGCGGCCGTCGTCGACGACGAAGTCACCAGGGTGGCCATGCTCGACGGCCGGGTTCCCGAGGACATCGAACGCTTCTTCGCCGCCGAGGGAGTCCCGTTGTTCCCGGAACAGGGGGAGTTGTCGCTGGACTGCACGTGCCCCGGTACCCGGGTCCCGTGCGACCATCTCGTAGCGGCCCTGATCGCCCTTGCGGACGAGGCAGACACTGACCCGTTCGCGATCCTCGCCTTCCGCGGCCGCGAGCGGACCACTTTGCTCGAAGAGATCGGACGGCAGGCCGGCGCTCGCGTCACGGCCCCACCCTCGGATGCCGAGACACCCGGCCTCGACGAGGTCATGGAGGACTTCTTCGGCTGGGGCCCGGCCGGCGACGTCACGGACAAACGACGGCCACCGGCCGGGGACCCGCTGGGTCTGCTCGACGAGGTCCCGCCGCTCAAGGCCACAGTGGACGGAACCTCGGTCACCGCCCTGCTGCGGCCGCTCTACCGGGTGCTCACCGGTCATGAGTGAAGCAAGTACGTGAAGGACCCCTTCCTGTACCTAGGCGCAAGGGTCCCGGCAAAGTCGCGAGAGTGCGCGCAGGGGTCGCGAGTGGCAGTGGGGGTCTATTGAAAGGTAAGGCAACGTGGTGTGCCGGACACCGGTCAGCCGGGCTGATCGTGGCCTCACCGTCCACAAGGGACATCAATCCCGTCATTCGTGTCCGATTTAGGCGCTTTGCGCGGGGGTCGTGAGTGTTTTGGGTCGTTCTAACCCTCTTTATCACTCACGACCCGGGCATCTACTCGCCGGTAAGTGTCCATTATGGACGATCAAAGCACTGTCGGCTCCGACGACCGGTCCAAATCACGCGCGAAAACCCCTTCCCACCTTGAAGCTCGCGAAAAGGGCCTACCCGGCAGAAGCCACGCCAGACTTGACCTACCTCCCACATAACACGACTCACTTACCACTCACGACCACATCTACCAAAAATCACCTGACCCGCAGAAACGACTTTGCCGGGGCCCTGCGCCTGGCGCAAGGAAGGGGGCCATCATGTACTTCAGGCGGCCAAGGGTGCGCGAATTCCGGCATTCCCCACCGGCTCTGCCCCAGAGCTGGTAGTTGTCGGGTATGACCGACCAGCCGACCGCCGCGGAACTCGCCGACGAACTCCTCGACGCCCTCGCGGCCGAGATGCCGTTGATGGCGACCTTCGACAACATCCCGGGACACGACCACGAATTGCGCGACGTCTCCGAGGCCGGGGACGCGCGGCTGCGGGAGGTGGCCGTCCGGGTCGCGGGGCACGCGGCACGGTCGGCCGATCCGGACAGGGTCACGCTCGGCGTGATCACCCATCACGCGGAAGGCCTTTTGGCGAGACTGGACTCGCGGAAGATCGAGTTCGTCCTCGGCGATCCCATGGCGGCCGAGGCGGCCGGGATACTTACTTGGCTGCCGCAGCTGGCGCCGTCGGGGGAGCAGGCTGAGGAGGACTACCTGGCCAGGATGGCGGCGATCCCCGCGTTCCTCGCGGGCCTGGGTGACCGCTATCGCGCCGGGATCGAGGCGGGGCGGACGCCGGTGGAACGCGCGGTCGGCAACGCCATCGCCCATGTCGACCGGATCCTGGCCGTCGAACCCAACGCCCTGCTGTCCCCGCCGCTGACCGGCGATCGTGTCGCACGGCGGGAACGGCTGTTCACCGAGCAGGTCCAGCCGGCGCTCGTCGCCTATCGCGAGATGCTCGCCCGCGACATCGCCGGGCAGGGGCGCCCCGACGAACGGCCGGGTCTTTGCTGGCTGGAAGGGGGAAAGGAAACCTATGCGCGGCTGGCCAGGACGCATACCACCACCGGGATCTCGCCGGAGGAACTGCACGAGACCGGTCTCGAAATCGCCAGCGCGCTGGACCAGGAATATCGCCGTCTCGGCGCCGCCGTGTTCGGAGTGGACGATCCCGCAGAGGTCCGGCGCCGGCTGCGCACCGATCCGGCGCTGTGCTGGCGTGACGCGGACGAGATGGTCACGACCGCCGCGGAAGCGGTCGCGCGGGCCACGGCCGCCGCGCCCGGCTGGTTCCGCGAGGTGCCGTCCGCCGAATGCGTCGTGCGGGCCGTGCCGGAGTCGGACGGGCCGTCCGCCGCACAGGCGTACTACCTGACGCCGTCGGCCGATGGCAGCCGTCCGGGTGTCTACTACACCAACACCTATCGGGTGGAAGAGCGGTTCCGGTTCATCGCCGAGTCCGTCGCCTTCCACGAAGCCGTCCCAGGGCACCATTTCCAGGCCTGCCTGTCGCACGCCCTCGACGACGTGCCGCCGCTGCGCAAACTGGTCCCGTTGTCGGCGTTCGACGAGGGCTGGGCGCTCTACACCGAACGGCTCGCCGACGAGATGGGCCTGTACTCCGACGACTTGATGCGGCTGGGCATGGTCACCGAGGATTCCCTGCGCGCGGCGCGGCTGGTCGTCGACACCGGACTGCACGCGCTGGGCTGGACCCGGCAGCAGTGCGTGGACTACCTCACCGAGCACTGCGTGCTCAGCGACATCGAGGTGCGGTCCGAGACCGACCGGTACATCGAATGGCCAGGCCAGGCGCTGTCGTACATGACGGGCAGGCTGGAGATCCAGCGACTGCGCGCTCTCGCCGAGAAACGCCTTGGCGAGGCCTTCGACGTCCGCGACTTCCACGACCTCGTGCTGAAGCAGGGGCAGGTGCCGCTGCCCCTGCTCGGCGAGATCGTCCAGGAATGGATCGAGTCAGAGGCGAAGTAGCTTTTCGACGTTGCCGTGCGCGATCTTCTCGCGGTCGGCCTCGTCGATCGGCGCGGTTTTGAGCAGGTTCACCATGGGCTCGTTCGGGGTGTACGGATGGTCGGCCGAGAAGATGATCCGATCGGTCCCGAGGACGGCCAGCTTCTTCCGGATGTCGGCCATGATCGGGTGGTCGCCCAGTTCACCCTCGCCTTCCTCGTTGTAACTTCGTTCGTGCGGAGCGCGCGGCGCCGGGAGTGGCTCCCGGCGCCGCGTGTGCTCAGTCGCGTTTCGCGAGTGCGGCGACCTCGGCGTCGGACAGCGGCCGGTCGTAGAGCCGGACGTCGTCCACCGCCCCGCGCAGGAAGTCGACCTGCTGACCGCCGTACTGTCCCCGGCCGAGCACCGTGTGGCCGGTGCTCGGCGGCGCGGCGCAGGCGTTTTGCGAGGCGACCTTCTTGCCGTCGACGTAGAGCGACAACGTGCCCGCCTTGGCGTCGCGGACACCGGTCAGGTGGTACCAGCGGCCGACTTCCGGCTTCTCCGGGGAGAGGGCGCGGAGACCGACGAAGCTCATCGCCCACCGCTGGTCCTGCCCGGAATACTGCAGGAAGAACGCGCTGTCGCGGTCGGTGTCCTGGCTGACGACGGTCTGGAACGCGCCGCTCGCCTCGTCCAGCTTCGCCCACGCCGAGACCGAGTAGCTGCCCGCCGTGGTGACGAGGTTCTTCCCGGTGTCGGCCTGGCCGTTGCCCGCGAACGCCAGCGCGCCGCCCTCGACCCCGCCGGCCCACCGCGCGTTGGTCAGCGTCGCGGTGGCACCGCCGACCGAGTCCGCCGCGCTGGATCCCGTGCCCTCATTGAACTTGTAGGCGTGCACGCCGGTGAGTCCCGGAGTGCCGGGCCCCGGATCGGGTGCGCCGGAACCACTGCCGTCGGCGTTGCGAATGATCGCCTGGTTGACCGCGCGCACCTGCGCGAAGTCCATCTTCTTCACCTGCCTGTCGTAGGTGAAGAAGCCGTTGACCTCGTGCTCGACGTCGGTGATCTGTGTGTAGATCGCGCCGCTGATGGCGCAGCTCTGCGCCGACGCGAGCACGTCACGCTGGTTCTGGACGTAGCGGCTGTTCAGCGTCGCCTGGTCCTTCACCATCTCGTACGCGTGTCCTTCGCCGAACCACATGTGGTCCTTGACTTCGAGGCCGTAACCACCGTGTTCGCCGTCGATCGAGATCCGCCTGCCGTCGGGCATCGGTTTGGCCGGGCCCGGGTAGGCGTGCCAGTCGAGGACGTCGCCCTTGCCCGAGTCACCGAGGGAGTCGCAGCAGTTGACCCCGCTGTGCGCGTTGACCAGCCGGGTCGGGTCCTGTGCCTTGACGTCGTCGGCGATCTTCCCGGTGGTCTCGCGTGACCACTCGCCCCAGCCCTCGTTGAACGGCACGTAGCCGACGATCGAGGTCCAGTTTTTCTTCTGTTCCACCAGTTCCTTCAGTTCCACCTGGAACTGCCGCTGGGCGTCGGCGGGCGGGCGGCCACCGGTGCGCATCGCGGGCATGTCCTGCCAGACGAGCAGGCCGAGTTTGTCGGCGTGGTGGTACCAGCGATCGGGTTCGGTCTTGATGTGCTTGCGGACCGTGTTGAATCCGAGGGCCTTGTGCTGTTCGAGGTCGAAGCGCAGCGCCTGGTCGGTGGGTGCGGTGTAGATGCCGTCCGGCCAGTAGCCCTGGTCCAAAGTGGACATGAGGAAGAGGATCTTGCCGTTGAGGGTGAACCGGAGTTTGCCGTCGGCGCCCTTCGTGGTGCCGAACTCGCGCATGCCGAAGTAGGAGGACACCTTGTCAACGGTGCGGCGGCCGTCCTTCAGTTCGACGTCGAGGTCGTAGAGGAAGGGCGAGTCCGGTGTCCACAGCTTCGTCTTGGGCACCGGCAGCGAGATCGTCCCGGCAGCGGACGCCTTGCTGCGGCTGACCACCTTCTTGCCGTCACGGACCACGGCCTCGACGGTCAGCCCGGAGTTCCCGCCGGTGTCGACGGTGAGCTTGAGGGTGGACGCTTTGAGATCGGGGACCATGCCGAGCGTGCCGACATGCTTGGCCGCGACGGGTTCCATCCACACCGTCTGCCAGATACCGGACGCGCCTTCGTAGAAGATCCCGCGGTCGGGAACCCGGCGCTGTTTGCCGACGGGCTGCCAAGTGGCGTCGGCACGGTCCTCGACGCCGACGATGATCTCCTGGTCTCCCTTGGGTTTCAGCGCCGAGGTCACGTCGGCGGAGAACGCGCCGTAACCGCCTTGGTGAGCGGCCACCTCCTTGCCGTTGACGTAGACCTTCGCCTTGTAGTCGACGGCGCCGAAGTTGATCCGGAGGGTGTTGTCCTTGCCCACCTTCCAGCTCTTCGGCACGGTGAACGTGCGCCGGTACCACATGAAGTCTTCGTGGCGCTGGATGCCGGAAAGCGCCGATTCGGTGGGGTAGGGGACCAAGATCTTCTCGGCGAGCCGCTCGCCGAACGGCGGGACCTCGCCGGGAGCGGCGCCGGCGAATTCCCAGAGGCCGTTGAGGTTCTGCCAGTCCTCGCGCACCAGTTGCGGCCGCGGGTACTCGGGCAGCGCGTTCGCAGGCGAGACCTGGTTGGTCCACGGAGTGGTCAGCCGCGGCTTGCCCATCTTCCAGCCGCTCTCCGCGGCGGTCGCGGCGCCCGAGGTCAGCGCCAGGGCGGAGACGACCGCCAGCGCGGCGGTCAGTGTCTTTCGGAAGCGTCCGGCGGTTCTGGACGTACATCGGGGACGATGAGGTGACAACGTTGACAACATCTGTTCGACACCCTTCTCCGGGGGCGGCCGCCTCGGTGGAGGTGAACCTCCCACTGGACCTGTGCAGGCGTGAAAACGACTCCGTGGCCAAGTAGGGATCAGGGGTGAGCGGGGCCAAGGCAAGTCGTCAGGATGTTTTTACATCGTTGATACAACGTTGTAAAGCGTCGAAGGCCTCGAATCGCACCCGCCTGGGTTCGGTGTCCTGAAGGCCCCCTTTGAGACGATCATCGTCTCAAAGGGGGCCTTCGGGACATCCTTCTCCGTTGACACGGTAACTGACCGATAAGTAACTTACTGCTGAGTCAGATTGAACGGAGACGACGATGTCGACCGAGGACCGTTCCTGGTGGGGCTGGGGCACCACCGCCGGCGCGTTGTCGGCGGAGGAATCCGACGCGCTCGTCGCTCGCACGGCGGCGGTGCTGCCCGGCCACGACTTCACCGACCATGGTCCGCCTCGGCCGTCGGATCTCCCGGTGCCGCCGTCACGGATCCGCCCGCCCGCGACGCTGGCCGCGTTGTGCGGAGACGAACCCGCCGACCGGTTGTCCCATGGCCGCGGCAAGGCCTTCCGCGACGTCGTCCGCAATCTGCTCGGGCAAGTCGGCCACCTCCCGGATCTGGTCGCCCGCCCACGTTCGGAACAGGACGTCGTCGATCTGCTCGAATGGTGTTCGGCCGAGGAAATCCCGCTGATTCCTTACGGTGGCGGCAGTTCCGTGGTCGGCGGCGTCGAGCCGCGCTTCGACGGGCCCGCGGTGTCGATGGATCTGGGTGGCCTCGACACCGTGCTCGAAGTGGACACGGTCAGCCGCGCGGCCCGGATCCAGGCCGGGATCCACGGCCCCGCACTGGAAGACCGCCTCCGCCCGCTGGGGTTGACCTTGCGGCATTTCCCGCAGTCGTTCGCCCATTCGACGCTCGGCGGCTGGCTCGCCACCCGCGCGGGTGGGCATTTCGCCACCCTCGCCACGCATATCGACGACCTCACCGAATCGCTGCGGGTCGTCACCCCGGCCGGGATCAGCGAGTCGCGGCGGCTGCCCGGATCGGGTGCGGGCCCGTCGCCGGACCGGCTGTTCCTCGGCTCCGAGGGCACGCTCGGTGTGATCACCGAAGCGTGGATGCGGTTGCAGGACAGGCCGGTCTGGCAGGTCACCGCGTCGGTCGCGTTCGAGCGCCTGGAAGACGCCGTCGCCGCCACCCGTGCGATCGCGCAGTCCGGGCTCTACCCGTCGAACTGCCGTCTGCTCGATCCCGCCGAGGCCTTCATCAACGCGGGCGCGAGTGTGAGTGGAGGACTGCTGCTGGTCGGGTTCGAGTCGGCGGACCACCCCGTTGACGTAGGGCTTGATCGCGCGCTGGAACTGGCCATCGGTCACGGCGGGAGGGTGAAAACCCGCCGCAGCAAGGATTCCGCGCGCCAGGACAGCGATTCGGCGTCGACGTGGCGCTCGTCCTTCTTGCGGATGCCGTACCAGCGCGACGCGCTCGCCAGGCGTTCCCTGATCGTGGAAACCTTCGAGACCGCTTGTACCTGGGACAATTTCGCGGTGTTCCACGACGCGATCACGTCGGCGGCCCGCACCGCGATCGACAAGGTGTGTGGTGGCGCCGGTGTCGTGACCTGCCGCTTCACCCACGTCTATCCCGACGGTCCCGCTCCCTACTACGGGATCTACGCCGCGGGACGCTGGGGGAGCACGGTCGCGCAATGGGACGAGATCAAGGCCGCGGTGTCCGAGGCGATCGCCGGGCACAGCGGCACGATCACCCATCACCACGCCGTCGGCCGCGACCACCGACCCTGGTACGACCGGCAGCGTCCCGATCCGTTCGCCGCCGCACTCTCCGCCGCCAAGACCACGCTCGATCCGGCGGGGATCCTCAATCCCGGCGTGCTCATCCGTTGACCGGCGGCCTGACGAACGAGGTCAGCAGCGCGGTGAACCGCCTGGCGGCCAACGACGACGTCCGCCCCGCCATGGTCTGAACCTGCGCTTCGCGCTTGCGGAACACGGCGTTGTCGAGGAGCACGTAGGCGACTCCCTCGGTGGTGGCGTCCTGCCGGATGTCGCCGAGCCCGCCGACGAGCGCGACCCCGCCGCCGTGACGGACGAACTCGTACTTGGGACTCAATTCGTTGCACACCAGCACCGGCCGCGTCGTGAGGTGGTCGATCGTGGCGGCGATGTCGAACAAATCGCGCAGGCTCTGACCCGGTGCCGGCAGTGCCAGCGGGTATTCGCACAGTTCGGCGAGCCCGACGGAGTCGCGGCTGGTCAGCGGATGGCCGAGCGGGACGATGGCGTACACCGGGACGACGACAGCGCTTTCGACCCGCACGCCGTACTGCGGCCCGGTCGCGAACGTGACGGCGACGTCGGCCGCGCCGTCGAGCACGCGCCGCGTGGCTTCTTCGCGGGTCACGACGTCGAGGTGGAAGGTGACGTCGTGTTCGCGGCGGAAGGCGGCGATCGCCTGGGGCACGACACGGCGGGCGAACCCCTCGGAGCAGGCGACGGTGAGCGAACGGGCGTGCAGCCCGCGTCCGGTACGAAGTTCGTCGACGAGGACGGCCGATTCGGCCTCGCTGCGGCGGACATGGTCGAGCAGCCGGTTCCCGGCGTCGGTCGGCACCATGCCACGCGGATGCCGGACGAACAGCGGTACCCCGATCCCGGCCTCGAGCTTCGCGATCTGACGGCTGATCGCCGACGGCGCGACGGTCAGTTCAGCCGCCGCCTCGGACACCGAGCCGGTGCGGGCGACTTCGAGGAAGTACGTCAACGCGATCGGCAGCAGGCGCATCGGGTCTTCCTTTGCCTCGATCAGAACGCAGGGCGCCGTAAACGGCAATGGTCAGTGTAGGAGAACCGTTCTACGCTTCTCAGCGGTAAGTGGTGAGCGAGTCGGGAGAAAACGTGGTGATTCCAGCGGAACTGGTTACGAAGGCCCACGAGCACGTGGACTCGGGTGCCTTCTTCACCGAGCTCGCCGAACTGGTCCGGTACCCGACCGTGAGCGACCATCCGAGCGGTCGCGTTGCCATCAAGGCATACCTGGACGAGGTGCTGACCCCGGCGCTGACCGCGCTCGGCTGCTCGGTCGAGACGTATCCCAACCCCGACCCGGCCGGGGGCCCCTTCCTGATCGGCACCCGGATCGAGTCGCCGCGGCTGCCGACCGTCCTGTGCTACGGCCACGCCGACGTCGTCGACGGCCACGAAGGGCGCTGGAGTGCGGGCCGGGACCCGTGGACGCTGACCGCCGACGGCGAGCGCTGGTACGGCCGCGGTTCGGCGGACAACAAGGGACAGCATCTGATCAACCTGACCGCGCTGAGATTGCTACTGGCCGAGACGGGTTCGCTGGGGTTCAACCTCAAGTTCTTGTTCGAGACCGGTGAAGAGATCGGCTCGCCCGGTCTCGACGAGTTCGTCGCCGCGCACGGGCAAGCACTCGGCGCCGACGTCCTCATCGCTTCGGACGGCCCGCGGCTGGACGCCGCGACACCGACGGTGTTCCTCGGCGCGCGTGGCAGCGTCCGGATTTCGCTCGACGTCGACCTGCGCCCCGACGCGTACCACTCGGGTAACTGGGGTGGTGTGCTGCGCAACCCCGCCACCACCCTCGCCGGTGCGATCGCCTGTCTCGTCGACGGGCACGGCCGCATCCAAGTACCCGGGCTCCTGCCACCCGAACTCCCGGAGAGCGTCCGCGAGGCGCTCGCGGAGATCCGGATCGCCGGAAAACCGGGGGATCCGGCGTTGGCGGAAGGCTGGGGTGACACCGGGCTGACCGCCGCCGAGCGGCTTTACGGCTGGAACACCCTCGAAGTCCTTTCGCTGAGCGCCGGTGACATCGACCGGCCTGTCAACGCGATCCCCGGCCGGGCGAGCGCGATGCTGCAACTGCGCTACGTCGCGGGGACCGATGTCGGCGGTGTGGCGGAGGCGATCACGAAACATCTTGCCTCGCAAGGGTTCTCGATGGTCGAAGTCGCCGCCGAAGGGAGTTTCCAGGCCAGCCGTACCCCGGTCGGGAACCCGTGGGTGGGCTGGGCGAAGGGCGTCCTCGAGGAGGTTTCCGACCGGCCGGTGGCGATCCTGCCGAGCTTCGGCGGCGGCCTGCCCAACCACGTGTTCACCGACATCCTCGGCATCGCGACCTTGTGGCTGCCGCATTCGTACCCGGGTTGCCTGCAACACGCGCCCGACGAGCATCTGCTCGCGCCGATCGCCCGCGAGGGCCTTGTCCTCGCGACGGCCCTGTTCCACGCACTCGGCCGGTCTCGTGAGTGGTAGGTGTGTGGATTTTGGCTCATCCGAGGTCGGCTGACCTCGGTCGCTTGACAGGTGAATCCTTGCCCGGAGAGACTGCAAAAGCGTTTTTGCAGTCTCTCCGGGGAGAACCACGTGAAGGTCTTGGTGCTCAGTGCGAGCCCGCGCCGTGAAGGCAATTCCTGGGCGCTCGCCCAGTCGCTGGCGAAAGGAGCGGAGGAGGCGGGCCACACGATCGACTTCGTCCAGCTCTCCGATTACGTCGAGGCTCCGCTCGGGGATTGCCGCAGTTGCCGGTTGAGCGACCGTTCGTGTGGCATCGCTGATGACTACGAGCGGCTGCTGTTCGATCACGTCCTCCCGGCGGACGCGATCGTCTACGCGACACCCCTGCACTTCTACGGCATGACCGGGCGGCTGAAGTCGTTCTTCGACCGGTTCTTCTGCTACACCTCGGCCAGTTCGCCGCATACCGGAGAGGTCGTACCCGGGTTGATGCACAAGCGGGCGGCGGTGCTGATCTCGTGCGAGGAGAGCTATCGCGGCGCGACACTCGGCCTCGAAGCCCAGTTCCAGGAATTGACCCGGTACCTCCGCCAAGATCTCGCCGGTGTCGTGGTCGGCATCGGCAACAGCCGGGGCGAGGTGGAACGCGACCCCGCGCGGCCGCTGGAGGCCGCGGCGGATCTCGGCCGTAGGCTGGGTGACGCCCATGTCACCGACTATCGGCTGGACACCGACCGGTCGAACCGCGTCTGGGGACCGTCCGTGGAGGCCTGACCGTGCCGCCGACCATCCGTGACGTCGCCGCCGCCGCGGGGGTCTCGATCACCACCGTGTCCCATGTGCTCAGCGGGCAGGGCCGGATCTCCGAGGACACCCGGCGCCGTGTCACGCGGGCTGCCGCCGAACTCGGCTATCAGGCCAGCGTCCACGCGCGGCAACTGGTCACCCGGCGCAGCCGCACGCTGGCGATCCAGCTCGCGAACTCGGTGGACGCGAGCAACGCCTGCGCGCTCGTCCCCAATTCGGACTACTTCCTCGAAGTTCTCAACGGGGCGGCCGAAGCCGCGTCGAAACGGTCGTACGGCCTGCTGCTGACCCCCGCGGACGCGGACCTCGACCGGTTGAACGCCTTCGCTGTCGACGGCGCCATCCTCGTGGATCCCCGTGGCGACGAACCGTTCTTCGCCACCGGTTGGTGCCGTGATCGCCCGCTGGTGACCACCGGCCGCGCGATGGCGGCACCGTGCCCCGTCCCGGTCGTCGTGGACAACGACCTCGTCGCGGCGGCCCGGCTGATGCTGGACCACTTGGCGGACAACGGCTACGAGCGCCCCGCGATGATCACGACCGACACCAGCCGCTCCTACGCGGCGGATCTCGTCGCCGGCTACACCGGCTGGGCCGGGGAGCGGGGACTGGAGCCCGTGGTGGCCGAGATCGACGAGCCGCCGACCGCCGAAGGCACCGCGGAGGCCTTGGGCAGGCTGCTCGACCGGCCGGTCTGCCCGGACGCCGTCTTCACGACGTCGGAGAACCTCGCGCTCGGTGTCCTGCACGAAGCCCGTCGCCGTCGGCTCGAAGTGCCGGGCGAGCTCGGAATCGGCAGCGCGGTGGACAGTGGTTCGCTTCAGCTCACTTCGCCGCAGATCACCGGTGTGTTCGTGCATCCCCGCGAGGTGGGTGGCCGTGCGGCCACGGCGTTGATGGACCTCATCGAAGCCGGCGCCGCCGAAAGCCGGATCGAAGTACCCGTGCGGCTCAACGCACGAGAATCCACGGCACGCTAGGGACTCCGCTCGCCGTTCTGCGCCAGGGAACCGTTCTTGTATCCGTTAGGGCCGCGAGATCTCGGTGACCGGTACACCGGCGGCCGCGAGCCACGCCTCGGCGAGCAGGCGGTGGCCGAGCGGGCTGGGGTGGACGCCGTCCGGGGCGAGGGCCGCCGCCCCGTGCTCGGCCGCCGCACGCGGCATGAACAGATCCGCGCGGACCAGGCGTGCGCCGAATTCGGTGGCCACGTCGATCGCGGCCTCGATCCGGGGTGCGAGGTCCGCGACCCACTCGTCTTGTTCCGGTTCGACAGGCAGCAGGAACGGCGTGATGACGTACAGCTCGGCCGGAAGATTCTGTCGCGCACTGGCCAGCAGCCGGGTGTAGGCGGCGCGAAACTTCCCGGCGGGGCTGGGAAGCCCTCGATCGAAGGTGCGCCAGGTGTCGTTGATGCCGATCTTCACGGTCAGCACCGTTGGCCGCAGCGCGAGGACGTCGGTGGTCCACCGGGCTTCGAGGTCGTAGATCCGGTTGCCGTTGAGCCCCTTGTTGATCACCTCCGGCCCGCCACGCAGCCGGTCCGCGATTTCCCGGACGTAACCCTTGCCCAGTGACGCCGGATCGTCGCGGTCGCGGCTGGAATCGGTGATCGAGTCACCGGCGAACAGCAGCCGGTCCGTTTCGGTGAACTTCACGCGCCCGCCTCGATCAGTTCGCGCAGCGAGTCTGCCTCGCCGGTGATGAGCTCCGGATCGTTGCCCGGGACGAACTCCAGCAGCGCGTCCAGCGGCCGTCCGGTCTTCGCGAGCAGCGCGAACGCCCGCGTCCACAGCTCCGTCCTCGCGGTCAGCGGATGCCGTTCGTTGCTGGGCCACCAGGAGAAGACGTGCACCGCGAGTACCCGGGGGAGCACCAGTTCCAGCCCGGCGAGCGCGGGATCGTCGGGCAGATCCTGCGGTGGCTGCCAATAGGTGCCGAGGTTGTCCCGGCCGACCTCGTCGAGCAGCCGGACGGTCGACTCCGCGGTGTCGGTCAGCGTGCCGCCGTGGAACTCCAGCGCGACTTCGAGGCCGTGCCCGGCGGCGACGTCGGCGGCTTCGCGCAGCCCGGCCACGACCTGGCCCCGCTCTTCGGAGTCGACGTCCGCCGAGCCCGCTTTGCCTGCCCACACCCGGATCCTGGACGCGTCGAGGCGCACCGCCGTCTCGGCGATCTCGGCGAACTTCCCGCATTCCGCGGGCGTGGCACGGAAGTAGGACCCGTAGGAATCGCAGGTCAGGCCGTAGGTGGCCATGGCTTCGAGAACGCGGTCGGCCGCCCAGTCGTCACCAGGGCGCACGTGGACGTCGGCGCCCCACTCGACCACTTTCAAACCGGCGTCCGCGGCGAGGCGGGCGACCTCCTCGGCGTCCAGTCGCCGCAGCGTCACCGAACAGAGTCCCGGCCGGATCATTTCCCCTCCAACGGTTGAGTGCTTTCCCGCAGCACGACCTCACCGGTGATCGGTTTGACGCGGGGGTGGTCCGCGCGGTCGTCGAGGATGAAGTCGAGTGCTTGTTCGCCCATCCGCTCGATCGGGACACGCACGGTGGACAGCGAAGGCCTGATGTCGCGCAAGGTGATGATGTCGTCGAATCCCGCGATCGCGATCTGCGTGGGGACGCCGACGTCACGGTCGCGGCAGGCGGCCATCGCGCCGACGGCCATCACGTCGTTGACGGCGAAGACGCATCCGCGGAAGCCGTTCTCGATCGCCCGCACCATCGCCGCGTAACCCCCGTCGCGGGTGAACTCCGCACGTAGCACGTGGTTCTCGGGCAGCGGGATGCCTTGTCTGGCGAGGCCGTCACGGAAGCCGAGGACACGATCACGCGAGGTCATCAAACCGGGTGGCCCGGCAAGGACGAGGAAATCGCGGTGCCCGAGCCCGGCGAGCCGTTCGGCCAGATTCGCCGCGCCCGCCCGGTTTTCGAGCAGGACGGTGTCGAACGGCAGTTTCCGCTGCCCGATCACCACGACCTGGCCGTCGGCGGCCTCGAACGCTTTGAGCTCCTTGGTCAGATTCCGTTGCAGGGTGTCGTCCTCGTTGCGCGACCCGGCCAGGATGACCGCCCTTGCCCGCTGCCCGCGCAAGGTCATGACGTATTCGAGTTCCTTCTCCGGATGGTTCTCGGTGCTCGCGATGGTGACCGTCAGCCCGTGCCGGGCGGCCACGCGCATCACGCCGGACGCGATCGAGGAGAAGTACGGGTCGACGATGTCGTGCACGAGCAGGCCGACGACGTTGCCGCGGCCGCGGGCCATCGCCTGCGCGGGCACGTTCGCGGTGTACTGCAACCGCTCCGCGGCCTGGAGGACGGATTTCCGCAGTTCGCCGCTGACCTGCCTGGTCCCGCCGTTGAGCGCTCTCGACGCCGTCGCCAGCGAAACTCCCGCCTCACGGGCGACGTCGGCAAGGGTGGCCGAACCCGCGGCGCGCTGCGGCATGGTTCCTCCTCGGGTGGTACGGGCTCACGCCGGCGAGGACGGCCGCCGGCGTGAGCCCGGGCTTACTACGGAGCGGCGGGGCCGACGTCCGCGGTAGTGAGCGGCCGGTTGGCGATGGCGGCCTTCGAGTACTCGTCCGCTCCGACATCACGCTTGCTGCCGCGTGCCTGGCCGTCGATGTCCACAGTGGTCGGTGCCGTGGCGAGTGTCGCCGTGTCGATCGCGGGGCTGCCCGAGGCGAGCCGTGAGACGCCGTCCGTGCCCTGCACGAGTTTCGGGTCGATCCGGCGGAAGGTGCCTGCCGGGATGTTGCCGTCCCCGCCCGAACCCCACAGGATGTTGCCCGACCAGGTGAAGTTTCCGGTGGTGCTCATCGAAACCAGGTCGCCGTTGCTGCCGACGAAGAGGTTGTCCGAGATCGTGCAGTCACGCGGTTCGATCGTCCGTTTGGTCTCGCCGGAGAGTGTGCCGCTGTTGTTCAGCAGCGTGTTGTGCGCGATGAGCACACGGTCCGCCGCATCGTTGCCGCGCCGTGATTCCTTTGATTCACCCGGGAAATGGTCCCGAACGGAGCCGCTGCCGACGACCAGCGCGCTGCTGGACAATCCGGCGATGTAGTTGTTGAGGATCTTGTGGTCGTTGCCGTAGATCCGGATGCCTTCCTTGCCGCCGAGGATGAAGTTGGATTCGACGACGGACTTGTTCCCGTGGCGCAGCACGATGCCGCCCAGGCTGTCCCGGATGGTGTTGTTGCGGATGAAGTTGCCCGACGACTTGACCGAAATCGCCTCCGGGTCGCCGTTCGCGCGTTCGAACAGGTTGAACTCGATCTTGGCGCCGGCGGTGCTCAGCGCACGCGGGCTGACACCGAGCCGGATCGGCTCGCCGCCGTTGTCTCCGGCGAAGGTGTGGTCGGAGAAGTAGTTCCGGAAGACCTCGACTCCCGTCGCCATCTTGTCTTCGTCCGCGCCCTCGATGCAGAGCATGACGCCGAGTGTCGTCTTGTGGTGGAAGTGGTTGCGGTCGATCTTGCTGTTGTCGGCGCGCACCATCACCCAGTGCAGGCCTTCGATGTCGGCCAGCTGGAAGTCGTTGCGGGTCAGGCGGATCACCGCACAGTTCGGCGGGATCTCGAGCGTGGTGCTCTGGCGGAACTTGAACCCGCTGAGCGTGACACCGGTCGAGTCGTCGAAGACGAAGCTCTGCTCGCCGTTCAAGGTCACACCGCCGCGTGACTGGGCGACGATGGTGATCGGCTGGTCTTTCGTGCCCCGCCTGCCCTTGATGCTGATCGGGTTGCCCGTCGGCACGGTGTACGTGCCGTTGTTCACGGTGATGACCGCGCCGGGGCCCGCCGCGTTGATCGCGTTCTGCAGTTCGGTCAGCGAACTGACGTTCAGGGCACACAGCCCCTTCGGCTTGGCCGACGCCGTACCGGCGGTGACCCACCCTGCGGTGATCAGCGCGGCGCCGAGGGTGGCGCCGCTGAGGAACCTTCTGCGATCCATGATGCCTCCGTGCTCAATCGGTGGGGAGGGTTTCGGCGGCGGGGCTGGTGAGGAACAGCTCGATCACCGGGACCGGGGTGTCCGGTTTCCGGATCGGGAGCTTGAGGGTGAGCGTGCCTTCCGGCTGCCCACCCATCTGGGTGTTCTGCGCGGTCTGCCCGGGATCCGTATGGACCTGCTGGATTTCCGAGGCGTCGTCGAGCAGCTGGGCGTAACGCACCCGGCCGGCCATACCGGGCAGGTGGACGTGGTTGAGCGGCCAGCTGAACAAGTGCAGGTACAGCCGGTCGTCGCGCTGGGTGTACCGGCCGTCGGCGGGAGCGGTGAAGTCCGCCGGGCCGCAGCCGCGGATGGAGCGTTCGTGCCGGTCCATCCAGCGGCCCAGTTCGGCCAGGGTGGCGTGCGCCCGCGGGTCGATCTCGCCCCGGCCGTTCGGGCCGACGTTGAGCAGAAGGTTGCCGTCCTTGGAGACGCCGTCGACGAGCATCCGGATGAGGAGTTCGGGGCTCTTGTAGTCGAGGTTGTCGCGGTCGTAACCCCAGCTGCCGTTGAGCGTCTGGCACGCCTCCCACACCACCGGGACGCCGTCGCGGGTCATCGGCCCGGACGGCTGGTACTGCTCCGGCGTGATGAAGTCGCCGGGGATCCCGGTGCGGTCGTTGACCAGGATGCCGGGCTGCAGCTCGCGGACCATTTCGAGCAGGCCGGGGGAGTCCCAGTCGTCCGGTCCCTTGCCGCCCCACCATTCCTTGCGGCCCTGGTACGAGAAGTCGAAGAACAGGTAGTCGATCGTGCCGAAGCGGGTGAGCAGTTCGCGGACCTGACCGTGCAGATAGAGCTGGTACTCGGCGATGTCGGCGTACTGGTGCGCGGCGATGTACTCCTTGTCGTCACGGCGGGGATGGGTGCCGTCGACAGGGAACGCGGGATGGTGCCAGTCGATCAACGAGTGGTAGAAGCCGACCTTGAGGCCTTCTTCGCGGCAGGCGTCGACGAACGGTTCGAGCAGATCCTTGCCGTACGGCGTGTTCGTCACCTTGAAGTCGGTCAGATCGCTGTCCCACAAGCAGAAGCCGTCGTGGTGCTTGGTCGTGAGCACGACGTAGGTCATGCCCGCGCCCTTCGCGGCCTTCGCCCAGGCGCGAGGGTCGTACTTGTCCGGATCGAAGTGGTCGAAGTAGACGCGGTACTGCTCGTCGGTCAGCTTCTCGCGATTCTGAACCCATTCGTGCCGGGCGGCCAGTGAATACAGTCCCCAGTGGACGAACATCCCGAACCGGTCGTGGGTGAACCAGGCGGTGGAACTCACTTCAGGATCGCTCCTTGAGATGGTGGGTCAGCCCTTCAGTGCGCCCGAGGCGAGGCCGCGGACGAACGAACGCTGGAAGAACAGGAACGCGGCGACCGAGGGGAGCAACGCCAGCAGCGACGCCGCCATGATCACGCCGGGCGTCACGTCCGCGTCGATGCGTAGAGTGCGCAGGGCCAGCGGCAGCGTGTAGGTCGAGGCATCGGACGAGACCAGCATCGGCAGCAGGTACTGGTCCCAGATCATCGTGAAGCCGAAGACGCCGATCACGCCGAGCGCGGGCTTGCACATCGGCAGGATGATCTGCGCGAAGATCCGCAGGTCCCCGGCACCGTCGATGCGGGCGGCTTCTTCGAGTTCGCGGGGGACGTCCTTCATGAACTCGGTCATCACCAGGATCGAGAAGGCCCACGCGCCGAGCGGCACGATCATCCCGGCGAGGCTGCCGATCAGGTTGAGGTGCACCACCGGCAGATCCGACAGGATCAGTGACAGCGGGATCGCGAGGATCTCCTCGGGCAGCATCAGCGTCGCCAGGATCGCGACCAGCACGAAGGTCATGAAGCGGAACTTCTTGCGCGCCAGCGCGTATCCGGCCAGCACCGAGATGACGACCTGCAGCAGCAGGCCGAAGCCGACCACCAGGAACGAGTTGAGCAGGTACATCCCGACGCCGTGGTCGAACGCGATGCCGAAGTTGCCAAGTGTGGGGCTCGACGGGATGACGCTCAGCGCCGTCGGATCGGACACGTCGCTGAACGCGCTGACCAGGAGCGCCAGCAGCGGGCCGGCGAACACCGCCAGCAGAAGGGCGTACACGGCGTACTTCAGGATCCGTCCACCCGGCGACTTGACGGCGTCGAGGCCGAGTGCCGAATCGTTGGCCGCGGTCATGCGTCTCGCCTCCGTCGGAGCACCTGGACGAACAGGGTCAGCACGAGCGTCGCGAGGAACAGCAGGACCGCTCCCGCCGCGCCGACGCCCAGCCGGTTCTGTTCGAGTCCGAGTTTGTAGATCAGGGTCATCGCGACTTCCGTCGAGCCGTTCGGCCCGCCGTTGGTCAGCAGGAACACCTCGGTGAACACCCGCAGGCCGCGGATCGCCGCGAGGACGAACAGGATCGAGAACACCGACCGCAGGCCGGGCAGCGTCACGTGGAGGACCTTGCGCCAGCGGGAGGCACCGTCCACAGTGGCCGCCTCGTAAAGCCCGCGGTCGATACCCGCGAGGCCCGCCATGAAGATCATCATGTCGTACGGCGCACCACGCCAGATGCCGGTGATGATGACCGAAACCATCGACGTGTCGGGATCGTTGATGAAGCCGGACGGCCCCAGCCCGACCATGCCGAGGATGGAGTTCAGCATCCCGTCCTCGGTCGGGTGGTACATGATCCGCCAGAGTTCGGCGACCACCGCGATCGGCACGACGACCGGCAGGAACGCCGCCGAACGCAGGAACTTGAGCCGTTTGCTCTGGCCCTCCAGCAGCAGGGCGAGCGCGAGGCCGATGATCATCGATCCGGCGGTCTGCCCGATCGCGATGATGACCGTATGCCAGATGGCGGAGTGGAACGCCTCGTCACCGAGGACGGTGCTGTAGTTCTGCCCGCCGACCCACTGGTTGCCCAGATACGGCTGGACGTCCTGAAAGGACATCGTCACCGCGGTGATCATCGGGATGAACTTGAAGTACACGAACAGGATCAGGGCGGGGGCCAGGAACAGCCACGGCGTCCACCACTTCCCGTCGCGGTCGCTGCGCCCGCGGGCCCTCGGCGCGGGCGTCCGCTTGGCGGCGGGACGGTCCGCGCCGACGGCCGCCGGCTTGGCGTGATCTACGGTCATGACGCGCTGATCCCCTGTTGCTGCAAGGTCGCGGTGAGCTTGGTGTCGAGTTTGGCCAGTTCCGCCTTGGTGTCGAGCTTGCAGTCGGCGACGAGCGCGCTGACCGTGTCGGCGGTGTCCTGGCGGACCGGCGTCCAGTTCGGGATGGACGGCGCGTAGTGGCCGGACTTGGCGTAAATCTCGGCGTAGGTCTTCCAGCGCGGATCCGAGCGGACCTGGCTGATGTCGACGTTCTTGTTCACCGGGAGCTGCACGATGAACGCCGATGCGCCCTCCATGCCGATCTTCTGGCCGTCGGCCGAGATCGCGTAGTCCCCGAACGCGTCCTGTCCGGCCTGGTTCGGCGAACCGGCCATCATGTAGATGGACAGGCCCTCGGCGAGGACGTCGGAGTTCTTGGCGCCCTTCGGCATCGGGACGACCTCGTACTTGTCCTTGCCGAGCGACTTGTCGAAGCGCGGCAGCAGATACGGGCCGACGACGTACATCCCGGCCTTGCCTGCCTCGAAGGTCTCGTTGGTCGCCGGGGTCGGCATGGTGACCGAGCCGGGCTGGATCGCGTTGTCCTTGCAGCCGAGGTCGCGGAACCACTGGACCGCGGCCAGGGATTCGGGCGTGCTCATCGACGGCTTGTACTTGCCGCCACCGGCTTCGGTGATGAAGTCACCGCCTCCGGCCCACAGGAAGTTGGAGAAGTACCAGGAGGCGTAGCCCCGCTTGGTCGACAGTGTCGCGTTCAGCCCGGCGGTGTCGTTCTTGCCGTTGCCGTCGGGGTCACCGGTGGTGAACGCCTTGGCGAGGTCGACCAGCTCCGGCCAGCTCTGCGGCACGCTCTTGCCGAGCTTTTCGCGCCAGTCCTTGCGGATCAGCAGCGCGGAGGCCTGTGCGGAGTACGGCAGGCCGTACAGCTTGCCGTCCGGCATCTGGTTCGACTTCAACGCCTGCTCGGTGAGCTCCGAGGCGTGCTTGATCTTGCCCTGCTCGATCTCACGGACGAGACCCTGGCTCTTCAGCGTGCCCACCTGCGTGACGTCGTTCATCACGATGTCGGGCAAGTCGCGCTGGGCGGCGCGCTGGGCCAGCTTCGTCTCGAAGTCGTCGAAGATCGCGGTCACCTGCACCTTGAACCCGGTGGCCTTCTCGAAGGCTTCCGCGAGCCGTTTGGTGGCCTGCTCGCCGTCGCCGCCGGGAGTCGTCCGGGTCCACAGTTCCAGTGGTGCCTTGGTGTCCTGCGCGACGTTCGTGCCGGCGGGGCCTGCTGAGCAGCCCGAAATGACCAGCGCTGAGACAGTGAGTCCCACGCCGATCCACCGCGATTTCCGCATCGCTTCTCCTGTTCACTGTGGACCACGCTGTCTACTCCGCAGGGACGGTAAGCGCTTTCACGGTGTCCGGTCAATGGTCCGATGATTACGAATTTCAATCGGCCGGGTTTGCCTCTGTGCGGGACTCGCCATGCGTGGACCGGTCTAAGCATCCGATGTATGGTCGCCGCCGGAGGCAGAGATGACGCAGCAGCAGTACCGGCCGACGGCGCTCCTCGTGATGGAGGAGCGCCGCCGCGACGACGTTTACCCCGAAGCCGTCCTGAAGGACATCGGGTCGCTCGTGGACCTGCGCGAGCCGCTCACCCGCGAGCGGCTGGCAGGGGACCCGGGGGCGCTGGAAGGCGTCGAAATCCTGCTCTCGGGCTGGGGAGCGCCGGTAGTGGACGCCGTCCTGTTGGGACACGCGCCCGACCTGCGTGCGGTGCTCGTCGCCGCCGGCTCGGTCCGGCCGCTGACCACGCCGGAATTCTGGGCGCGCGAGATCCCGATCGTGTCCGCCGCGGCCGCGAACGCCATCCCCGTCGCCGAGTTCACCCTGGCCCAGGTCCTCTTAGGACTCAAACAGGTCCATCGGATCTCGCGAGAGATCCGCGACCGGCGGGCCTACCCGCCCGACCCGAGGGTCGCCGGGGCCTACCGCTCCAGGGTCGGCCTGCTCGGCCTCGGCGAGATCGGTGCTCTCGTCGCGTCGCACCTGCGGCGTTTCGACGTGGACGTGCTGGCGAGCGACCCCGTCGTCGACACCGCGGCCGCCGCCGAACTCGGCGTGCGGCTGGTCGGCCTGGACGAACTGTTCGCCACCTGCGCCGTGGTCAGCCTGCACGCGCCGCTGCTGCCGGAGACCGAGGGCCTGGTGAACGGCGACCTCGTCGGCCGGATGGGCATCGGCGCGACCCTGATCAACACTGCCCGCGGCGCCGTGGTCGACGAGCCGTCGGTCATCCCCGTACTGGACGCGCGCCCGGATCTCACGGCGATCCTCGACGTCACCTGGCCCGAGCCGCCGTCACCGGACTCGCCGCTGTACACACTGCCGAACGTGGTGCTCACCCCGCATCTGGCAGGTGCGCTGGGCGCCGAACGCGCGCGGATGGGCGAACTCGTAGCGGACGAACTGCGGCGGTTCGTGCTCGGGCAGCCGCTCCAGCACGCCGTCGCGCCGGAGCGGGCCCACTTGCGTGCGTAACTTGGTGGGGTGACACTCGCCTTTCGAGAGACTGGCCCGAGGACCGGTGTGCCAGTCGTCCTGCTGCACGCACTCGGCAGCAAATCCGGCACTTGGGACGATTTGGCCGCGCGCCTGGCCATGCTCGGCCGTCGTGTTCTCGCCGTAGACCTGCGGGGCCACGGCGACAGCGCGCATACGGAGAAGTACTCGCTCGACGCGATGGCCGACGACGTCGCCGAACTCCTCGAAGACCAGGTCGACCTGGTGGGGCACTCGATGGGCGGCCGGGTCGCCGTGCTGCTCGCCCAGCGCCTGCCAGGGCGGGTGCGGCGACTCGTCGTCGAGGACACCCCGCCGCCTCCGGAGCACGCCAAGGAGCCGCTGGCCCCGACCCAGGAGCCCGCCGAGCCACTGCCGTTCGACTGGCGGCTGATCGATCCGATCATGGCCGAACTCCGGACACCCGACCCCGGCTGGTGGGACCGGCTAGCGACGATCTCCGCGCCGACGTTGCTGGTCAGCGGCGGTCCGGCGAGTCACGTCACGCTTGCGTCGCTGGAGCGGATGAGCGGGCTGATCGCCCAGTGCCGCCTGGTGACGATCGAGGACGCGGGGCACCGGGTGCACGGTGCGAAGCCGGAGAAATTCGGTTCGGTGGTGGGAGAATTCCTCTGTTCATGAAGGAATCGGGACACTCAATGTCCCAATTCCTTCATGAACAAACTCTGGTAGCCGTCATTCGAGGGCAGAACCGCCCCCGGCGAGGTGCTTTCGCCGGGGGCGGTCCAGGTCAGGCGAGTTCCCAAAGCGCGGGAACGTTCGGCGGCTCCCAGCCGGGCATGGACGTATGCGGCTGGATCACGCGGTAGGTGCTTCCGTCGTACGTGACGGTCGCGCCGGAGCCGTAGTAGGTGTACGCGGCCCAGGTGCCACCCGGGGGGTTCGACGTCGTCGGGCTGGTCGGGGTGGTGGTCGGCGACGTGGTGGTGCTGGACGGCGGGGCACCGGTGACCATCAGGCGCAGGCCGTAGACGCTCAGGATCTCCGTGACGGGCTGGAAGTAGATGGTGCCGCCGGAGGTGCAGTCGCCGGAGCCACCGGAGGTGACACCCTGCGCCTGGTCGCCGGTGATCCACGAACCGCCGGAGTCACCGGGCTCGGCGCAGACGTTGGTCCGGGTCAGGCCGGTGATGGTGCCCTCGGGGTAGGTGACCGAGGTGTTCTTCTGCAGGATGGTGCCGCAGTGCCAGCCGGTGGTGGAACCGGACCGGCAGACCGAGGAGTTGAGCGGGGCCTCGGTCGAACCGGCGACCGGCACGGTGCCGGGGTAGCGGTTGACCAGCGCGCGCGGGGTGTTGCCCGCGTCGGCGCGGACCCAGGCGTAGTCGTTGCCGGGGAAGCTGGAGGCGACGACGGACCCGCTCGGGTTCGACGTGCGGGTACCGGCGGTGCCGCAGTGGCCGGCGGTCACGAAGCCGCCCTCGACCGGGAAGCCGATGGAGCAGCGGCCCGCGCCGAAGGTGTAGGCGTTGCCGCCGATGATGTCGATCAGCGCACGAGGCGTTTCGGTGCTGGCTTCGACCCGGACCAGATCGGCCTGGACACCGGACTTGGCCGCCCACGACTTGGCGGCGGTTTCGCCACCGGCGTTAGCCAGTACGACGATCGAGTTGGTGAGGACGTCGGTGTACCAGCCGGGCACGGTCTTCGGCGCGCTGGTGGCCTTGGCGTCCAGCTGAAGCTTCGCGGCGTCGAGCTGGCCGGCGCTGCGGGCGACGGTCTTCGGGGTCGCGCCCGCCGCGCGCACCAGGTCGGCCTGTGCGGCGTCGGTGACCGCGACGGTCAGCGTGGTTCCGCCGGCGTCCAGCCAGGATCCGGCGTAGGAAGCGCCGAGCTGCCTCTTGAGGGTGTTGTCGGTGACACCGGCACGCAGTTCGCTCGCGAGCCGGATGTTGGCCTGTTCGGGGCTGATCTTCAGGTCACGGGACATCGCGGCGAGCATTTCCGACTGCGCCTGATCGGCCGAGGTCACCGGTTGTCCGGCGCTCGCACTCGGGGTCAGGGCGATGGCGGTGACCAAGCCTGCCCCGGTGATGGCCGCGGCTGTGGCGGCGAGGATCTTTCTGTTCATGTCAACGCTTTCCTCGAAACGGGCGGGGAGGGGGATTCGTTCCCGACCGTACGAGGCACACCAAGCAACTGGTACATACCATTTGGGTCATATCGCCCGGCTTGAGCGCCGGGCGATATGACGTTCGATCAAGAAGGTTCGACAGGTGATCCTGTTGTCCTGCAAGGGTTTTCTCTGCCGGATGGCGAGGCTGGACCGGTATGTCCGGTTCGGCTCGCCGAGACGTTCTCGTCGTCAATACCGTACTTTGGAGGGGTATGGCAAAGGGAACGCCGGAACTTCTCACTGGGTGAGGAGAACCCGTCTGACCGATGAGTCAGGTGCGCAGCCACACCGCCGTGTCCGTCGGCAGGTCACCGTCGACCGGCCCGCTGGTCAGCAGCACTTCGCTGGGCGGCGGAAGCGGAACCGGCGAATCGGAGAAGTTCAGCACGAAGGTGAATCCCGGCTCCCGTGCGAACGCGAGCACGCCGTCGCCGAGTGAAAGCCACTCCAGATCCCCGGACCCGAGCGCGGGACAGTTCTTCCCGCAGCCGCAGCCCGGCGCGATACAGCCGGAGCATCGACGCCGGTTCGGCCGCCTGCGCTTCCGCCGTGCTGGAGCGCCATTCCGCGGGCTGGGGCAGCCAGGCCCCACCCGTCCCGAAGCCGAACGGCGGGGCGTCGCCGGACCAGGGGAACGGGACGCGGCAGCCGTCACGGCCGGGGTCGGCACCGTTCGTCCGGGTCCATACCGGATCCTCGCGGAGGTCGTCCGGGATATCCTCGATCTCCCACAGGCCGAACTCTTCCCCTTGGTAGACATACAATCCGCCCGGCAGCGCCAGGCTCAGCAGCGCCGCCGCCCGTGCCCGGCGAGTGCCGAGCCCGCGGTCCACCGGCGTCCCGTGGAGCCGGTCCGCGAACGCGAAACCGGTGTCGCCTTCGCGTCCGTACCGGGTCACGTGGCGGGTGACGTCGTGGTTCGACAGCACCCAGGCGGCGGGAGCGCCGACTTCCTTGTGCGCCACCAGTGTCCGTTCGATGACGTCCCGGAAGCGCGTGGAATCCCACGGGCACACCAAGAAGCCGAAGTTGAACGCCGCGTGCAGTTCGTCGCGGCGGAGGTAGCGGACGGCGCGTGACATATCCGGCAGCCACATCTCGCCGACGAGTATCCGTTCGCCAGGGTAGCTGTCGGCGATCTCGCGCCACGACCGGTAGATCTCGTGCAGCCCTTCCTGGTCGGAGAACGGGGTCTCGTCGCCGGGTTCGACATCGGGCAACCGCGGGTCTTCACGAGGCCATCGGCGACGTCGATGCGGAAGCCGTCGACCCCGCGGTCGAACCAGAACCGCAGGATGTCCTCGAAATCCGTACGGATGTCCTGGTTGTCCCAGTTGAAGTCCGGCTGGCGTGAGCTGTAGAGGTGCAGATACCACTCGCCGTCGGGCACCCGCGTCCACGCGGAACCGCCGAAGCGCGACTTCCAGTTGTTCGGCGGCTCGACGCCGTCCGGCCCACGGCCCGCGGCGAGCAGGCAGAACCTTCTCGCGCTCGTTGCGGGCCAGACACGCCCTGGTCGCGGAAGGACGCCTACCGGCGGGCCGTGGACCCCCGGACGACGAGTTCGGGTGCGAACAGCAGTTCCTCCGCCACCACCTCGCCGCCGTTTATGCGCTTGACCAGCAGTTCTACCACGGCGCGGCCCATTGCCTCGATGGGCTGGCGGGTGGTGGTCAGCGGCGGGTCGGTGCAGTTCATCAGTGCCGAATCGTCGTAGCCGACGACCGAGACGTCTTCGGGCACCGACAGGCCCTGCCGCCGGGCCGCGCGGATCGCGCCGAGTGCGAGCAGGTCGCTCGCGCACAGGACGGCCGTGGCGCCGCGCGGGTACAACCTGGCCGCGGCCGCGTGCCCGCCTTCGATGGAGACCTTGCCGTGCTCGACCAGTTCGTCCCGCGCCGCCGGGATCGACGCCGCCTCGGTGGAGATCGGACTGCCTGCCAACCCCGGATCTCCTTGGCAGGTGGCGAAAGTCGAACGCGGCTGGCCGACGCAGGTCGACGCCGTCGCCGTCGACGGCACGACCGGGCAGATCCTTGGCGAGGTCCGGTTCGCCGACTACCCGCTGATGGCGAAACTCGCCCGCTGGGGGATCGACGCGCATATGGGCGTGCTCTTCGGCTGGCCCAACCAGATCGCGTTGCACCTGCTGGGCCTCCGGTCCGGTCGGCGGGCCAAACCCGAATCCACCGACGTCACCGTCTGACACACGAATTCATAACGGACCGGCGCCACCGTTGGTCCGAACCGGTTAATACGAAATGAGGAATTGCCGTCCGCCCCCGCCGGATTTCGCCGTTCTTTGTCACCGTCTACCAGCGGAGGCGGCGAATTCCGGGCCGGGGCACCGGAATCTTGCCCGCAGACAGAACACTGAACCCAGGGTGACGACCTGTCTATAGTGAATGCTCCGAGTCGGTACGGTCGGCGATTCAGGAGTAATTCGGGGGGATGGGGGACGATGTCTGCTGACACCGCCACCTTGTCCGGCGTGGGGGCCGTCGTCCGCGGCCTCGTCGACGAGTTGCTCGCCCGCCCGGACGGTCAGAGCCGGGCGCTGCCCATCGTCGTGGCGTTGGGTCCGCGCGGCACCGGCAAGACAGCGTTGCTCGACACAGTGGCCCGGCGTTGTGAAGAGGTCCCGCACGCCTACCTCGATTTCGAGCGGCACGACCGGGCGAACGTCCAGCCACGCGAATTGCTCGGACATCTCGCCTTCGATCTCGGCCGTCGCTGGAAACAGTTCGGCAGACTGGCCTTTCCGCGGCTTTGGCTGTGCATGCTCGTCCTTGGTGCCCCGATGGAGTTGCACGACCGGCGCGCCGCGTTGCGCAAGCTGCGTGCGCTGCTGGCGGAGAACCGGCCGCTCGAACAGAACCGCGAAGCGATCGTGGACGTCGTGCGGCTGGCGGGTGGCGTCGCGCCAGCCGGAAGCCTCAAAGGCTGGCCCGAGGCGACCGACCTCCTGTTGCGTGGGCTCAGCTGGTACGACCGGCGACGGCTGGTCGGCAAGATGAAGGCACTGCCGACCGGTGCGGGCGATCATGAGGACTTCCTGATCGAGATCGCCAAGCACGCGCAGGGTGACGACGAAGACCGGGCCACGGTCGACGCCACCTTCTGCGACGCGTTCCTCGCGGACCTGCGCCGGAACTACTCCGGGCTCAACCGGTCCCGGCGGACGCTCAACAGCCTGATCCTGCTCGACAACGCGCATACCCCTGGCGGCCGGGACTTCCTGCACGCACTGACCGAGGCGCGGCACCGGGCAGGCGGCGAAGCCGATCCCTTGGCCGTCGTCGTCACCAGCCGGAACTGGAATCCGGAGTGGAACGAGAGCTGGTCGCCGCTGACCCGGCATCGCGGAAACCCCGGACACGGGCGGCCCACCGCTCACCGGACGAACGACCTCCGCTACCCCGCACCACGGCGGCCGTCCGATGTGGAGGCGGACTGGCTCGCCGGTCCCGATCGCCCGGAGTCGCGCTGGAGCCCCTGGTACCTGCTCGAACTAGGCGCACTGTCCAAAGAGGACGTCGTCGATATCGCCGTCGGCAGCGACATCCATCCCGCGTCGCGGATACCGCGGTTCCTGTACCGCCTCACCGACGGGCATCCCGGCGGGGTCGACGGCTCCATCGCCGCGCTGGCCCGCCAGTACGACGCCAGGGAGCCCGGCACCTTGCGCGCGACGCTGCACACCCCGGTCGCCGAACCGGACGGCTCGGGGGAGCTCCTGCTCGACCGGATGCGGGACTACCTGCTGCAGGACTTCTCCGCGGCGAGTCAGCAGGAACTGGTCACCGCGAGTGCGGCGCTGGACGTGGAGATGTTGTTTCACAAGGAGATCCTCGATCTGCGCAATCCGGCGGGGGAGGGCGCGCTGTTCAAGGAACTCGGCGATCGGCTGTGGCTGCGGGCGGAGCCCGGCGAGGAACCGCGGTATGTGCTGCACCCGTGGCTGCGCCGGATCCTGTTGCAGGAACTCGCTTCCCGGGACAACGACCATCCACTCAGCTGGGAGCGGGTGCACACCCGGTGCCGCGACCACTACGAGAAGAACGGCCGGAGCGTCGCGGCGCGCTACCACGATCTGGCGCTGGAGAACGTCGACGCGGCGGTCGGGCATCTGCGTCGTCCGTTCGACGGCACACGGCACGCCGAGTTCGACGCGGCGACCGCGGAGATCTGGCTGGCCGAACTCGACATCATCACCGCGGCGCCGAATCGGCTGGCGAAGAAGGCCGAACCGTATGAACAGGTCGAGTTCCACGTCGGCCGGGACGGCGACGAGCTCGGGACCACACTGGCCTGGCTGATCGTCGCGCTGTGGATCTCCCGCGACCCGCTCGGCGACCCCGGCGGCACGCTGGACTCGACGATAGAGGGTGGTTTCCATCAGCTGGCGCAGGGCAGGGGCCGAGGATCGATCCTGCTGCACGAGCGTGCGGAGGGCTACCGATGACCGGGCAGGGTGACCGGATCCGCCCGCCCCGGCCGACGTGGTCGAAATGGCTGCTGGCGAGCGGTGGTGTACTCGCCCTCGCGATCGTGCTGGTCGCCGCGTTCGTCGTGGTGCCCGCGATCAGCGAGGCACGTCGTACTTGCGGCACCGGGGTGGAGAAACGCGGCGACAACGAGGAGTGCGTCGGTGTCACGGACGGCGCCTATGTCTTCTCGCCGGAACTCCAGGGCGTCGAAGAGCACATCCGCGCCGAAAACGAAGCCGTCGCCGCGTCGGGACGGCCTTACGTCTCGGTCGCGGTCCTCTTGCCGATGACGTTGACCGACCGCGACATCCTGTCCGTCGAGTGGGTGCGGCACCAGTTGCAGGGTGCCTACATCGCACAGCACCGGGCGAATACGACACAGTCGTGGGGCAGCGTGCCACTGATCCGCCTGCTGCTGGCCAACCCCGGCAGCCGCCTCGCGCAGTGGGAACCCGTGGTGACGGATCTCGTCGGCCGGGTCACCTCCGAACGGCTGGTCGCGGTGACCGGGATCGGGCTGAGCCTCGGTACCGCCCGCGACGCGGTCCGGCGGCTGTCCGAGAACCGGATCCCGGTCATCGCCTCGCAGCTCGCCGCGGACGAGTTCTCCGAGATCCCCGGTTTCATGCGGGTGTCGCCGACCAGTTCCACCTATGGTCTCGCCGCGGCGAGTTACGTCCGGTCGACCGCGAGCACGGCGACGGTCGTACGGGACGTCAACCCCGGCGACCTCTACCCGAAGACCCTGGCGACCGCGTTCACCCGCAAGTTCTCGGACGACACCCACAAGATCGTCGGTCGGACCGAGGAATACGACTCCAGCCTGCCCGGGATCGAGAACACATTCCTGCAGATGATGCCGAACATCTGCGGCAACCAGCCCGAGGTGGTCTACTTCGCCGGACGGGAGAACCACCTCACGGCGTTCGTCGCCGAGCTGGCGCAACGTCCTTGTCTCGACCGGCACATCACCGTCCTGACCGGCGATCTGGGCCTGATCGGGCCGCCGGGCCCGGAGATGCAACGGGGCCTGCGGACGAACGTCACGGTGCTAGCGCCGGGCCTGGCGCATCCGGAGGCGTGGACGAGGGAGCCGCAGGCGTTCAACCCGACCGCCGTGGCGAGTTTCCAGGAACCCCAGTGCACCGGCTGCTTCCGCGCGGTGTTCCCGCAGGAACGGCTCGACGACGGCGTCGCGATCCTCGCCCATGACGCCGTGCTGACCGTCGTCTGGGCCCTTCGCGGCATCCCCCGGTTGGCGCCGGCGCAGGCGACGGCCCAGGACGTGCTGCAGGCCAGAAACCGCCTCCACGGCAAACTGGCCGTACCGGGTGCGAGCGGGATGATCTCGTTCGACGACAAGGGTGATCCACTCAACAAGGCGGTGCCGATCCTCCGGGTCCGGCCCGACGACACCCCCGAGTTCGTGCAGTTGTCGGCACCGGATTCATGACCTGATCCCCGGCTCCGGTCAAAGCGGTGCTCGCCGTCCACAGCCGCTCGGCGAGTTCGGTGTCGGCCAGCCTGCCGCGGACCGGTTCGAGCCGGGGCTCACCGCGTAGGCCGAACACCCTCGGCCCGAACATCTCCCCGCCGCGCACGGCGGGGTCGAGTACGGCGCGTACCGCGGGCCAGGCGCCGGCTTCCTTGCCCTGCAAGAGAAGTCCGGCAGGGAACTTCCGCCCGCTCTGCTCCGGGTGCACCGGACGGGGCGGGGTCAGGGAGTCGAGCGCGCCACCCGGATGGTCGACGACGCTCAGTACCTCGCTCCCGGCCGCGCGCAGCCGCCGATCGAGTTCGAAGGCGAACAGCATCTGCGCCTGCTTCGAACGCGCGTAGGTGCGCTTGGGCCGGTAGTCGCGCTCGCTCTGGAGATCGTCCAGGTCGAGTTCTGCGGACTTGCCGATGAAGCTGCCCGTCGTGACGACACGCCCGCCCGCCGCCATCAGCGGCAGGAGGTGGTGGACCAGCACGAAATGCCCGAGGTGGTTGGTGGCGAACATCAACTCGTGGCCCTCGGCGGTCTCGCGCCGGGGTGGTTCCTCCAACAGGACACCCGCGTTGCAGACGACCGCGTCGAGCCGATCGACGCCGAGAGTGTCCACAGCGGACTTGATCGACCCGAGGTCGGCGAGGTCGAGCTTCAGGTGGCCGAGCCGCGCGTCCGGGACGCGGGACCGGATCGACGTCAGTGCGGCGCCGGCCTTGGCGGCGTTCCGGCTGCCGAGGAGCACGGTGGCCCCGGTCCCGGCGAGCTGTTCGGCGACGAAGTAGCCGATCCCCGCGTTGCCCCCGGTGACGAGGAAGGTTTTGCCCTCGGCGCGAGGCGGCCGGTGGACGTCCCAATGCGACATGATGGCCTCCGGTTCAAAGTCGTAGTGACTTCGAATATACACGTGCTCTGATTTCGGAGTGAGTTCGATGTAAGCTGACCGCATGGGAGAGCCGGGCAGACGTGAACGCAAGAAGGCGGTGACCCGTCAGGCCTTGTCGAGGGCGGCGCGGGACCTGTTCCTGGAACGGGGCTTCGACAACGTCACCGTCGCCGAAATCGCGGACGCCGCCGACACAGCGGTGTCGACGCTGTTCGCCCACTTCCCGGGCGGCAAGGAAGCGCTGGTCCTCGGCGACGGGCAGGCACGCGAGGAGGCACTGGCCGCCGCGGTACGGAACCGCGCGGACGGCGTCTCGATCCTGGAGGCACTGCGCGACTTCCTCGCCACTCGCGGCCCGTTCGACCCGAATGCCGATCCACTGTCGCGCCGGGTCGCGGATTTGGTCGTCGCCACCCCGGCGTTGCGCGCCTACGCCAGGACACTGTGGACCGGATGCGAGGCCGCGCTGACCCGGGTGATCGCCGAGCAGACCGGGCAAGACGATTTCTCCGTGCGCCTGCTTGCCCGCTACGTGCTGGAGATCCCCGACCTGGCAGGTACGGAACCGGATCCACCTGCCGCGCTCGATGCCGCTTTCGCTTACCTGCGACGGGGTTGGCCGGAGCTGGTCTGAAGTTCGGGCCGTCCGTTCGTCCGAAACCAGCCCCGACGCGGCCATCGGGATCGGCGGCCCGGCGACATCGGGTCGAACCGCGGAAGCGGCCATCGCGGACCGGTAACTTTGGGGCACGGGTCTGCCCCTCAGCGCGTGCGAGGAAAGGCCGCGGGTAGGTCGTGAGTGTTTTGGGTCGTTCTAACGAACCCGCTCTTGAGCACTTACGCGTCACGTGTGGTGTTGCTCGGGTGAAGTACAGGAAGGCCCCCTTCCTTGCGCCTAGCGCAAGGAAGGGGGCCTTCCTGTACT